>JAEXJH010000197.1 GCA_023445955.1 Pseudomonadota bacterium | reverse complement strand
TCCGTATAGATGTCGCAGTCCCCCTTGATGGCGGCGGCGATCGCCACGGCCGAGGTGTCCGAGCCGCCGCGGCCCAGGGTGGTGATGCGCTGGTTCGGGGTCACGCCCTGGAAGCCGGCGATGACGGCGATCTCGCCGCTCTCGAAGCACGCTTCCAGGTTTTGGGGCGGGATGTCCTCGATCCGGGCGCGGCCATGGGCCTCGTCGGTGATGATCGGCACCTGCCAGCCCAGGAACGAGCGGGCCTTGTGGCCCATGTTGCGCAGGGTCATGGCCAGGAGGCCCGCGGTCACCTGCTCGCCCGAGGCGACGATGGCGTCGTACTCGTCGTCCGACTCCGGAAGCCCTGCGGCGGCGCGGCCCGCGCCGTCCGTCCAGGCGACCAGCTCATTGGTCTTGCCCGACATGGCCGAGACGACCACCGCCACCTGCTTGCCCGTCGCCACCTCGGCCGCGACCAGACGCGCCACCCGACGGATGCGCTCCAGGTCGGCCACCGATGTGCCGCCGAACTTCATCACCAAGCGAGACACGTGCCTGTCACCTCGAAAACCGGTCAATTCTTGCGCGGAACGCGGCTCGACGCCCCCGCTCGCGCAAGCCGCCGCCTTCTAGCGACCTTGATGCGGCGCCGCAATGCTCTCGCCGCTATTTTTGGGCGCCCGAAACGTCCGGAACCGGCGGAACCTTGACGGCGACGACCTGGCGGGTGGCGCGGTTGACGCCCCAGAGGGTGCGCTTGCCCGCCGGGTCGGCGCTGCGATCCCAGACGATCGCCTGGCCCTCGACGGGAATCGAGAGGGTGGCGACATGGTCCAGCACCGCCGCGCCCTCGGTGGGCACCTTCAGGGCGTAGAGCTCGGGCCGGTCGTGGCCGGTGACATAGAGCAGGCCGTCATCGCCGAAGCCGCCGCCCGAGCAGCTGTAGGGGGCCATGCGCGCCAGCACGGTCTCGGGCAGGGTCCAGGCTTCAAGCCGCCGCCACTGGTCGTCGTACTTGACCAGGGTCGTCCAGCGATGGTCGCGGTTGGGCTCGCCGCCCTTGGCGTCATAGTTGGCGAACATCGCCCACCAGAAGCCATCGTGGCGGTCGATCCAGGTCAGGGAGCCGATGCCCGGGCCGATGGCGACGGTGCGCAGGTGGGTCATCTTGACGGGGTCGAAGATCTCGACCGCGCTGTTCTGCGGCACGCTGGGATAGTTCGAGCCGGCGCAGACCAGCTCCTTGCCGACGATCAGGCAGGCGTTCAGGTGCTTGAAGCGCACGGGATCGCCCGTCCACTCGGCCTGCTTGACGCCGCTGGCCTTGTCGTAGCGCGCGATGCGGCCGTTATCGATGGCGTAGAGGTGGGTCCTGTCGACCGCCACGCCCTGGTTGGCCTCGGGCGCGTTCAGGCGACGGGTCTCGACGGTCTTGAGGGTCGGCTCTTGGGCCACGGCCGGCGCGGCAAGCACCGCGAGAAGGGCGGCAAGGATCAACGGCTTCATGGGCTTTCCCTCTACGCAGCGACCCGACCCTAGCCCGGACGCCTGGGTCGCTCTAGATAGGCTTCATGACGGATACTAGCGCCACACCCTCCTGGAGCATCGACCCCGCCGACGTGGCGCGGTTCTCGGCCATCGCCGCCGAGTGGTGGGATCCCAAGGGCAAGTTCGCGCCGCTGCACGTGTTCAATCCCTGCCGCCTGGCCTTCATCCGCGAGGAGGCCCTGGCCCGCTTCGATCGCGACGGAAACCTGCGCCAGCCGTTCGAGGGCCTGTCCCTGCTGGACATCGGCTGCGGCGGCGGGCTGCTGTCCGAGCCGATGGCCCGCCTGGGCTTTGCCGTCACCGCCGTCGACGCCTCTGAGAAGAACATCAAGACCGCCGCGACCCACGCGGCCGAACAGGGGCTCGAGATCGGTTACCGCCCCGCCACCGCCGAGCAGCTGCTGGCCGAGGGCGCGGGGCCGTTCGACGTCGTCCTGACCATGGAGGTCATCGAGCACGTCGCCGATCCGGGCGCGTTCCTGCGCACCTGCTCCCAGCTGCTGAAACCCGGCGGCTTGATGATCGTGGCCACCCTGAACCGCACGCTGAAGGCCCTGGCCCTGGCCAAGATCGGCGCCGAATACGTGCTGCGCTGGGTGCCGCCGGGCACCCACGCGTGGAAGCAATTCCTCAAGCCCGAAGAGTTGCGCGCCTTCCTGGCCGGCGAGCCGGTCGAGATGCAGGGGCCGTTCGGCGTCGCCTACAATCCGCTGACCGGCCGCTGGAGCCGCTCGGCCGATGTCGACATCAACTACATGATGACCGTGACCAAGGGTTGAAACGCAGCCCATTCGGGAACTTCGGCCCTAGGCGGGGCTTTTCTCCGCGCAGGGACTTGAACCCGGATTGGCGACCCAACTGTCGGGGGTCGGACGTCGATCCGTTCTAAGAGGGAACGGAGATTTACATGACTTCCAAGACTTTGACCGCGGTGCTGGCCGTCACCATGGCTTGTGGCGCGATCGCCCCAGCCTTCGCCCAGGACTCGTCCTATCAACGCAGCCTTCAGAACTACGACGCCCAGCGCGCCTCGTACTACGACAAGGTCGCCGAGTATCAGGACCGCCAGGACGCCTATGAACGCGACCGCGCCAACTACATCCAGGCGCGCGACACCTATGACCGCCGCTACGGCCGCGGCGCCTATGACCGTCGCAACCCCAGCTATGCCGAGCGCTATCGCACCGCCCAGTATCGCGACAGCGCCGCCTACTATTCCGAGCAGGCTGAATTCGAGCGCGCCCGCGCCAACTACGAGCGCGCCCGCTACGACTATGACCGCCGCAACGGTGATGGCTCGTACGACCGCCGCCACCCCCGCGACGCCGATCGCTTCCGCACCAGCGGCGTGAGCTACGCCTCGGGCTATGACGCGGGCCGCCAGCAGTGGGAACGTGATCGCGACCGCTACTACGCGGCGCGCGACGACTACGACCGTCGCTACGGCAATGGCGCCTATGACCGCCGCAACCCGGGCGAAGGCGCGCGCTATAACGCGCCCTATGCCGGCGGCGCCTACAGCATCGACACCAGCGCCAACGTCTCCTACCCGAGCGATTGCCGTCAGGACGCCAAGAAGAACGCCACCGTCGGCGGCGTGATCGGCGCCCTGGCCGGCGCGGCCTTGGGGTCTAACGTCGCCGCCCGCAACGCCCGTCCGGAAGGCACCGTGCTGGGCGCCCTGGTCGGCGCCGGCGTCGGCGCGGCCGTGGGCAACGCCTCGGCCAAGTGCGACACGCGCGGCAACTACTACAGCTATGAGCAGACCCAGCCCTATCGCTACAGCGACGGCCGTTACGCCGCCGCCAGCGAACGCTGCCGCCTGGCCCCGGCCCCGGCCGAGTACAACGGCCGCGTCGAACAGCGCTATGTCCGCGTATGCCCCGACGCCGACGGCCGCTATCGCGTCGACGGCTAGATCCCGAACGTAAGACCCAGGCTGAATGGTCGAGTTTCCGACTTTCTGGAAACCGGCCGTCAGCTTGGGCGTTTACTCACCCGAGGGATCTACAAAAACAATTATCGGAGAGCCCGCCATGCGCGCCCGCCTGAAAACCATCGTCCTGGCCACTGTCGTCGGCTTCACCGTCAGCAGCGTCGCCATCACCGCCGCCGAAGCCCAGAACCGCCGTGAGCGCGTCCTGGTCTGCAACAAGTCCAAGGCCAAGAACGGCGCCATCATCGGCGGCCTGTCGGGCGCTTTGCTCGGCAACACCGTCGCCGGCCACGGCAACAAGACCGAAGGCGCCCTGCTGGGCGCGGGCGTCGGCGCGATTGCCGGTCACGAGATCGGCAAGGGCAAGAAGAAGTGCCACTACGAGTACCGCTACCGCTAACGGCTAGCGCTTCGTAGAGGCCAGCAAGGCGCCGGACGAAAGTCCGGCGCCTTTTGCTTGTGACGCCACGCTCGCTCCTTTGGGCGCTAAGCGGAACGACAGCGGTTCGCGACCGTTATGGTCAAGATTGAGCGCGACGACATCCGCGATTGCGCCAACACCGGGGAGGCGAGTTCGTGGCGAACGCATTTGGGCGTCGGTATCTCGACGTGCTCTGTTCGATCTATCTCTACAACGAGCACCGCGGCTACACGGCGATCGACCGTATGCTGAGCGCGATCCGGTCCAGTTGGCCGGATGATCACAAGCTGATCGACCTCGTCGAGAGCCATCGCGCCGACGAGCGCAAGCACTACCTGATGTTCCGCCGCTGGTTCGAGCGCCATGGGACCATGCCGCTCGATCTCGACCGCGCCTTCGGCCATATCGACCGCTTCGTCGAGATCATGTTCGGCGCGCCCATCGACGATCTCGCCCCGGAAATGATCGGCCGCGACGATCTTTTCGAGCGCCTTTGCCGGGTCATCTCCCTCACGGAGAAGCGCGGACATCGTCAGGTCGAGGTGCTGCTTCGCAACGCCCTCGTTCGCGAGGACACCACACTGACCAAGATCTTCAAGGTCATCGAACAGGACGAGCCCAGCCACTGGGCGCCTTACGACGGCTGGCTGCGCGACCATGGCCGCCGGCAAGCCAACGGATGGGAACGCGCCGTCGACGGCCTGGTCCACGGCGAGCTGCTGGCCTTCAAGCTGCCGATCCTGTTCCTGACGCCCGGACTGGCGCGCCGGACCTCCTGGCCGGACGAGCACGACGCCGCGACGGCCGCGGCCCTGGCGGCGGCTTAAGCCCTCAGTTCACGTCCGTCTTCTTCGGCGGCGCCGGCGGCAGGGGCGCGACGCGGACGCCGTCTTCGACCAGCGCCTTGACCTGAGTCGGCGAGGCCTCGCCGTAGATGCCGCGGTCTTCGGACTTGCCCTCGTGGATGGCGCGGGCCTCCTTGGCGAAGGCGTCGCCGACGTAATCGAAGTTGTCCTCGACGTGCCGGCGGACCTCGCCCATGGCCGTCATCATCATCTCACGCGTCTTGGGATCGACGGTCGGAGCCGAGCGCTGGGCCTTCGTACCCGCCACGGCCGGGGCCATGATCTGCTTGGAGACGCCGTGCGAGCCGCACATCGGGCACTCGACCAGCCCGCGCGCGGCCTGGTCGTCATAGTCCGACGACGAGCCAAACCAGCCCTCGAATTCGTGGGCCGCGTCGCACTGAAGCGCGTACTTGATCATCAGGGACCGACGAAAGACCGGGCGTTCTGCAGGACCGGGATCGCCGCCCGCGCCGAGAGGGCGGCGGGCAGGTCGAGCTCGGCGATCAGCACGCCGGGCTCGTCGTGGTCCAGCTTGCCGATGATCTCGCCCCACGGGCCGACGACGATCGAGCGGCCCCAGGTGCCGCGGCCGTCCTCGTGGAAGCCGCCTTGCGCCGCCGCGATCACGAACGAGCCGGTCTCGATGGCGCGGGCCCGCAACAGCACGTCCCAGTGCGCCTCGCCCGTCGGACGGGTGAAGGCGGCCGGCGCGGTGATCACCGTTGCGCCGGCCAAGGCCAGGGCGCGGTGCAGGGCCGGGAAGCGCATGTCGTAGCAAATCGTCAGGCCGAACTTGCCCAGCGGGGTGTCGACCACCACCGCCTGCTCGCCCGGCGTATAGGTCGCCGACTCCCGCGCCGTCTCGCCCGTGGGCAGGTCGACGTCGAACATGTGCAGCTTGTCGTAGGTCGCCACGATCGCGCCCGTCGGGTCGATGACGACCTGGCGGTTGGCGGCCTTGCCGTCCTCGCGCAGCACCAGGGCCGAGCCGACGTCGATCCAGGTCCCGGTCTCGGCGGCGATCTCGCGCAGGCCATTGACCACCGGATCGTCGGCCAGCGCCGTCAGAGTCGGCAGCAGCTTGGCGCGGTCCTTCTGCAGGACGTTGGTGCATTCCGGCGTCAGGACGAACTGGGCGCCGCCCGCGATCGCCTCGCGCACCAGCGGCGCGACATGGGCCAACGCCGCCGCGTGGGTCGCGGGCGTGCGCGTCTGGACGAGACCGACCTTTAGCGTCATACGGCCAGCATCTGATCCAGCTTACCCTCGCGCTCGAGGGCCATCATGTCGTCGCAGCCGCCGATGTGCTGCTCGCCGACGAAGATCTGCGGGAAGGTGGTGCGGCCCGAGCGGTTCATCATCTCCTGGCGGAGATTGGGATCCATGCCGGCCTCGACCTCGGTGAAGTCGGCGCCCTTGTCGGTCAGCAGGGCGAGGGCGCGGGCGCAGTAGCCGCAGAACGGACGGGTGTAGATGGTGACGTGAGCCATGGAACGGTCGATACCCTGGTGTTGTGCGTCCTCATATAGGACGGGCCTGCATTTCTGTAACGCGGGCGACGACAGATAACGTCACCGACGCGGCTCCAGCGGCCAGAAGCGCTCGCGCGCAACCCTCGGCCGTGGCGCCTGTGGTCAACACGTCATCAATCAGAATGATCCGTCGACCGACCACGCGATGGCGCCGGGCCTCGGGGACCGCGAAGGCGGCCGCCACGTTGCGCCGCCGGCCCGAGGCCGACTTGCCGCCCTGGCTGTCGGTGTCGCGCTTGCGGACCAAGGCGTCGGGCAGATAGGCCAGCCCCGCCATCCGGGCCAGCGGCCGGGCGATCTCGGCGGCCTGGTTGTAGCGGCGGGTCAGCATCCGCGTGCGGTGGACGGGCACGGGGACCACCACCTCGGCGTCCTCCAGCAGGTCGACGCCGGAGCGCGACAGCCAGCGGGCGAACAGACCGGCCAGATCCGTGCGGTCGGCGTGCTTCAGCTTCAGGATCAGCTCCCGCGAGTGCTCGTCATAGACGCAGGCCGCCCGGCAGCGTTGGAACGCCTTGGGTTTGGCCTGGCAGGCGGGACAGCGCTCGGCCTGTTCGTACGGCATGGCCAGGCCGCAGCCGTCGCAGACCGGATCGTCCAGGAAGGTGACCTTGGTAAAGGCGCTGGCCGTCAGCCCGCCGCTCAGCGCCGGCTCGCCGTCCAGGCTGGAGGGCGGCAGCAGCAGATCGAGCATCGACCTCCCGACACCTTTCCAGAACGGCCCGAAGTCGCCATGTTCCGCGCGCAATGACCGCTTCCCCCCTGCTCTTCGACCGCGCCCTGCATCGCGCCCGCCTCGACCGCGCCGCGCCGGGTTACGCCGCCGCCGACTTTCTCAAGGCCCGCGCGGCCCAGGACGTGGTCATGCGGCTGGAGACGATCCTGCGACGCTTTCCGGTCGCCGTCGACCTCGGCGCGAGAAACGGCCATTTTTTCAAGGCCTTGGAAGACAGCGACGCCCGCGCCAACATCGACACCTTGATCGAGACCGACCTCTCGGCGCGGATGCTGGGCGATCGTGCGCCCCCGCGCGTGGCGGCCGACGAGGAGCGCCTGCCGTTCGGCGATGCAACCCTGGACCTGGTGGTCTCGACCCTGTCGTTGCACTGGACCAACGACCTGGTCGGCGCGCTGATCCAGATCCGCCGCGCCCTTCGGCCTGACGGCCTGTTCCTGGGCGCGATCTTCGGCGGGGCGACGCTGACCGAGCTGCGCCAGTGCCTGCTGGCGGCCGAGGCCGAGCTGTCGGATGGCGCGTCCATGCGGGTCTCGCCGTTCGCCGACGCCATCGATGCGGCCGGCCTGCTGCAGCG
>JAEXJH010000196.1 GCA_023445955.1 Pseudomonadota bacterium | reverse complement strand
CGCCGTCATCCCGCGCTTCATGCGGGGGATGACGGGTAAAGTTTACGGCGTGGCCTTCACCCGCTTGAACGCGAACGTCTGTCCGTCGGCCTGCAGCGAGCCTCCCTCCGGCCCGTCGAAGGTCACGACGATGTCCTGCTGGGTGATGAAGAAGCTCCGAGCCGACGCCGGGATCAGCCGGAACGCCTGGCCCTTGCGGATCTCGATCTCCATCGCCTGACCGGCCTGGCGGATCTCGAAGGTCCCCAGGTCCTTGATCTCGAACACGCCGCCGAACGGCTGCTGGGCGGCCAGGGGCAGGGTCACGGCCTTGCGGGCGATCGGGCGGTTGTCGCGCCAGCCATAGGCCACCGCGATGCTGCGCAGGACGTCCTGGCCCAACTGGTAGCCCTGATCGCCATTGGTGAGGATCACCGCGCCGTCGCCGGTCTCAGGATGGCCGATCAGCGTGGCCTTGTAGCCGGCGTTCGAACCGTCGTGGAAGAAGGCCAGGTCCTTGCCCTGGCCGATGATCTTGAAGCCCAGGCCCCAGCCGCCCGGCTGCGGCGTCAGCATGTCGTGCGCCGTCTTCTCCGACAGCACCTTGCCCTGGCCCTTGGCGGCGCGCTGCACCTCGATGACGAAGCGCGCCAGGTCGGACGCGCTGGTCCACAGGCCCGCCGCCGCCATCTCGGGATAGGTGTGTGGTCCGCCGGCGATCGGCTGGCCGGCGCCGTCATAGGCGAGGGCCACGTTCGGCGTCGCGGCCGGCAAAGGCTGGTCGTAGGTGCTGCGCGTCATGCCCAGCGGCGCGAAGACCGCCTTGCGTGCGATGGCTGGAAACGAGGCTTTCGCCGCGTCGGTCATGGCCAGCTGCATGATGGTGTAGCCGCCGCCGGAATAGCGGTAGTCGACGCCCACCGCCTGGTCGACACGAACCGCCGCGCTGTTGGCCGGGGCGACGCCGTCCAGGATCTGCGGCACGGTCGGAACCGCCGCGCCAGCCGCGTAGCCGGCAAAGCCGTGCACGCTAGTTCCCGCCGCGTGCGACAGCAGCCGGCGCAGGGTGACGGGCGAGGCCCGGGTGAAGTCGTTGTCCGGCAGGGTCCAGCTTTTCAGCGCGGTATTGATCGGCGCATCCAGGGACAGGACCCCCTCCTGGGTCAGGGCCAGGGCGGTGACGGCGGCGACCGGCTTGCTGACCGAACCGGCCTGGAACAGCGTGTCGGCGTCGACGGGCTTGCCGCCCAGGCTGACGACGCCATAGCCCTGGGCCCAGTCCAGCTTGCCGCCCCGCACCACGGCGATGGCGACGCCGGGCACCTTGAGGTCGCGCATGGCGTCGGTCAGGCGGCGGCCATTCGCGCCTTGCCCCTCCACCGTCACCGCGGAGGCCAGGCCGTTCTCCACGGCATGGCGGCGGTCGTCGACCGTCTCGGCTCGGGCCAGGGCCGGCGTGGCCAGCAGCGCGCTCAGCGCCAGGATCGAAAGCTTCATCCGCTACTCCTCAGGTGGAGCCAGACCTTCGCCTTCGCCTCCCAACGCCGCAACATAACGATGTGTAACTTCACTATGTCGGCTGCCGGCTTGACGGCTTGTCCCTAAAGGCCCAGCACCGAACCCGGATGGGGAGACGGGCGTGAACCTTCGGGGGAAGATCAGGGGCAATTCGGCGGCGGGCTATGGTCTGGCGTTTGCCCTGGCCGTGCTGGCGGTGCTGCTGCGCCTTGCGCTGGACCCGGTATTCCCGCCGGGCTTTCCCTATGTGACCTTCTTCCCGGCCATCGTGGTGGCGGTCTATCTGGGCGGCCTGGGGCCGGGGATCCTGTGCGCCACCCTGAGCGGCCTGGCCGCCTGGTACTTCTTCATCCCGCCGGCGTTCGCCTTCAGCTTCGACCTCTCGGTGCTGTTCGCCCTGGCCTTCTTCGTCTTCGTGGTGGCGGTCGACATCTTCTTCATCGACGGCATGGGCCGGGCCCTGGACCAGCTGGAGGGTGAGCGCGAGCGGTATCGCGCCCTGGCCGACAGCCGCGACCTGCTCTATCGCGAACTGCACCACCGGGTGAGCAACAACCTGCAGGTCGTCGGCTCGCTGCTGCGGCTGCAGGCCGGCGGGGTGGTCGACGGCGACGCCAAGCGCGCCCTGGCCGAGGCCGGCGGCCGCATCGAGGTGATCGCCCAGATCCAGCGCGAGCTGCACAACCGCACCGGCGAGCCTGTGCCCTTCCGCATCTTCGCCGAGGCCATCCTGTCGGGCGCAGCCTCGGCCTTCGGCAAGCGCGTGCGCCTGACCCTGGAAGGCGGCGATGAGCCCCTGCACGCCGACCAGGCAACGCCAGTGACCCTGGTCATGCTGGAGAGCTTCAACAACGCCCTGGAGCACGGCTTTGGCGATGTCGGCGCGGGCGAGGTGCGGGTGGCGCTCGACCAGTCCGGCCCTGCTCACGTCCTGACCGTCCGCGACGACGGCTGCGGCCCGCCGGACGGCTTTGACCCGGCGACCGGCAAGAGCCTGGGCCTGCGCATCGTCCGCGCCATGGCCCAGCAGCTGAACGGCAAGTTCGAGATGACGCGCGAGGGGGACTGGACGGTCTGCCGGCTGCGCTATGCGCCGAAGGTGGACTAGTCAGAGCGCCCGCCGGTAGAACCGCGTATCCACCGCCATGCGGGGGAAGGCCTCGGGCAACTCATCCGCCTCGACGCGCTCGAACCCGTTCTTCTCGTAGAACCGATGCGCGGCCTTGAAGGCGTCCGTCGTGCCCAGCCAGACGGTTTCCACGCCCCGGTCGCGGGCGTGGGTGAGGGCTGTGTCGAGCAGGGCCTGGGCCGCGCCGACGGGGCCGCGGGCGACCGGTTTGACGAACATCTTGCGCAGGGCGAGCGCGCCCCCGCCGATGTCCTTCAGGGCGATCGTGCCGACCGCCTCGCCGTCCAGCTCGGCCAGCCAGAACTGGCCCGCGCCGGTCTGGTACCAGGCCGGAATGTCGGCGAGGTCGGGCTGGTCAGCGGCGGTGATGGCGACGCCGAACTCTTCGCGCTGGATGGGCAGGATCACCCCGACGACGGCGTCCGCGTCGCCGGGGTGGAAGGGCCTGATGATCACGTCAGAGACGGTCGACTGGGGCCGCCTGGCCGCCGCCGGCGGCTTCGCGCGGCGTGGTCAGGCGACCCAGCTTCGGAGCCAGCCAGCGCTCGATGTCGTCGACGATCTCATAGACCACCGGCACCAGGACCAGCGACAGCACGGTCGAGGTGATCAGGCCGCCGATCACGGCTACGGCCATGGGCTGGCGGAACTCCGAGCCGGTGCCGATGCCCAGCGCCGTGGGCAACATGCCGGCCATCATGGCCAGGGTGGTCATGACGATGGGACGCGCCCGCTCGTGACAGGCGTCGATGATCGCCTCGCGCTGGCTCATGCCGTCGCGCTCCTGCTCGATGGCGTATTCGACCAGCAGGATCGAGTTCTTGGCCGCCAGGCCCATCAGCATCAGGAAGCCGATCAGCGACGGCATGGACAGCGACTGGCCGGTGACCAGCAAGGCGAAGAACGCGCCGCCGATCGCCAGGGGCAGGGCCGACAGGATGGTGATCGGCTTGAAGAAGCTGCGGAACAGCAGGATCAGCACGCCGAACACCAGGCCCACCGCCGACAGCAGGGCGACGGCGAAGCCCGTGAACAGCTCGACGAAGGCCTCCTGGTCGCCGGCGGTGGCCGGGCCGACGCTGGCGGGCAGCTTCTTCATCGTGGGCAGATTGCCGACGTCGGTCATGGCCTGGCCGAGCTGCGCGCCATTGTTGAGGTCGGCCTCGATGGTCACCTGCCGCTTGCGGGCGAAGCGGTCGATCTTGGCGGGACCGGCCTGGAACGACAGGTCGGCGACGGTGTCCAGCCGCGTCGTGCCGCCGCTGGCCGTCGGCACGCGCAGGGCGCCCAGGGCCTCGAGGTCGCGACGGCTGTCGGCCGGCAGGCGCACGCGGATCGGGATCCGGCGCTCGCCCTGCGTCATCTTGGCGACGTTGGCGTCGATGTCGCCGACCGTGGCCACGCGGGCGATGGCGGCGATGTCGGCCGAGTTGACGCCCAGGCGGGCGGCCTCGTCGGCCTTGGGCCGGATCAGGATCTCGGGACCCGACGGCGGCGAGGACGGACGCGGATCGGCCACGGTCGAGAGCTTCTGCATCTCCTTCTCGATCTGGGCGGCCGTGCGCTCCAGGAGCGGGCCGTCCTCGGAGATCAGGATGGTCTGGACTTCCGAGGTGCCCCAGTCGCCCAGCAGGTTGACGCGGGCGTCGGGGATGTCGTGCAGGCCGTTGCGAACCTCCTGCTTGATCTCCGTCACGGTCTGCTTGCGGTCGCCGTTCAGCACGATGGTGACGGTGGCGTCGCGGATGTCGGTCCCGCTCTGGCCGCCCCAGCCACTGCCGATGTTGGAGCCGACCTGGGCGAAGACGTGGGCCACTTCCGGGCGCTTGCGGAACATGGTGGTCACCGATTGGACGGTGCGCTCCATGTCGGCCGTGGTCGCGCCGGGCGGGCCCTGGACCTTGAGATAGTAGTAGTTGTTGTTGGCCGCCGGCTGGAACGCGGTCGGCAGGAAGCCGGCCAGCATGATCGAGCCGATGAAGATCAGGCCGCCCAGGATGCAGGCCAGGATCCGGTGGTCCAGCGACCAGTCCAGGACGTTGCGATAGAAGCCCTTGAAGTCCTTGCGCGGGTGCGGGTCCTTGGCGGGCTTGAGGAAATAGGCGGCCAGCAGCGGGGTCAGCAGGCGGGCCACGACCAGCGAGAACAGCACCGCCACGGCGACCGTTAGGCCAAATTCCTTGAAGAACTGGCCGGGCGTGCCGGGCATGTACGACACCGGCACGAAGACGGCGACGATGGTGAAGGTGGTGGCCACGACGGCCAGGCCGATGGCGTCGGCGCCTTCGATGGCGGCCTGGAACGGCCGCTGGCCGCGGGCCACGCGTTTTTCGATGTTCTCGATCTCGACCACGGCGTCGTCGACCAGGATGCCGATGACGAGCGTCAGGGCCAGAAGGGTCACGACGTTCAGCGAGAAGCCCATCATCGCCATGAAGGCGAAGGTGGGCACCAGCGACACCGGCATGGCGATGGCGGTGATCAGGGTCGCGCGCCACTCGCGCAGGAACAGGAACACCACCAGCGACGCCAGCAGCATGCCTTCCAGCAGGGTGTGCTCGGTGGCCGCGAAGCTGGCGCGGGTCTCGTCGACGGTCGAGAAGATCTTCACGAACGCCACGCCCGACTGCTTCTGCGCCAGGGTGTCGATGGCCTTCTTGACGTTGTCCTCGACGGCGACGTCGCTGCTGTCGCGGGTCTTCATCACCTGGAAGGCGACGACGGGGCGGCCGTCCAGGCGGGCGAAGCCGCGCTGCTCTTCCGAGCCCTGGCCGACCTGGGCCACGTCGGTCAGCTTCACATAGCGGCCGCCGGCGATCGGGATGGTGATCTGGCGCAGCTGGTCGACCGTGGTGGCCGCGCCCAGCACGCGCAGGGTCTGCTCGCGACCGCCGACATTGGCGCGGCCGCCGGGGGCGTCGACGCTGAAGCTGGCCAGGGCCTGGTTCAGCTGCGGGGCGGTGACCCCGAAGCTGGCCATGCGGTCGGGGTCGATGATGACGTTGATCTCGCGATCGATGCCGCCGACGCGCGCCACCTGGGCCACGCCCTTTTCGCCCTGCAGGGCGCGGGTGACGGTGTCGTCGATGAACCACGACAGCTCGGTCGCGCTCATGTTCGGGGCCGAGACGGCGTAGGTGATGATCGGGGCGCTGGTGATCTCCAACCGCTGGACGATCGGCTCGTCGACCTCGCGCGGCAGCAGCGAGCGGGTCTGGTCGACCTTGGAGCGCACCTCGTCGGTGACCTTCTGCAGGTCCTCGCCGAGATTGAACTCGATCGTCGTGGTCGAGGCGCCCTGGACCACCGACGAGCGGATCGTCTTGACGTTGGAGATGCTGGCCACCGCGTCCTCGATGGGGCGGGTGACCTGGGTCTCCATCTCGCCGGGCGCGGCGCCGCTCTGGGTGACCGTCACGGTCACGGCGGGGAACTCGACGTTGGGGAACTGCTTGATCGGCAGGGTCAGGTAGCAGCCGATGCCGGCGATCATCAGGGCGATGAACAGCACCGCCACGGGGATCGGGTTCTTGATCGCCCAGGCCGAGATCTTCAGTTCGCCGGTCTTGTGGCCGGCGGGTTTCTGTTCGTCGGCCATCAGCGGGCGCCTTGCGCGGGAGCCGGGCGCACCACGTCGCCGTCGGTGACGAACGAGGCGCCGCCCAGGACGATGCGCGTGCCGGCCGACGGGCCTTGCACCAGCTGAGCCCAGCCGCCGCCCTTCTGGCCGACCTTCACCCCGACCATGTGGGCGCGGTTGTTGCTGTCGACGGTCATCACGAAGAGACCGTCGGCCTCGTAGCGGATGGCCGATTCCGGAATGGCGGTGACCGCCGCGCCCGAGGCGCCGAAATTGGCGCGGCCGAAGCCGCCGGGACGCAGGTCGGGACGCACGGGCAGCTTCACGCGCACCTTGCCCAGGCGGCTGTTGCTGTCCACGCGCGGGCTGACCAGGCGCACCACGCCCGAGATCAGCTGGCCGCCGGGCAGGGAGACGCTGGCCCCCTGACCGGGGCGGATGCCGGCCAGGTCAGCTTCGTTGACCTCGGCGTCCAGCTCCACGAGGCCGTCGCGGGCGATGGTGAACCACGGGGTCGTGCCGCCGCCGGCGATCTGGCCGGGCTGCACGCCGCGCGACAGCACCCGGCCGTTGACCGGCGAGGTGATGGTCATGCGCGAGACGCGGGTGCGCAGCTCCTTCAGCGCCGCTTCCTGGGCTTTGGCCTGATAGCGGCGGGTCTCGATCTGCTCCTGGGACAGGATGCCCTGGCCGTCGAGGCCCGAGACGCGGGCGGCTTCGGCCTGGGCCTGGGCGGTGACGGCGGCCTGCTGCTCGACCTGGGCCTTGAGCAGGGTGTCGTCCAGCTGGACCAGCGGCTGGCCGGCGCGGACCCAGTCGCCTTCGTCGGCATAGAGCCGCGCGACGCGGTAGCCGGTCAGCTCCGCGCCGACGGCGGCTTCCTCACGCGAGCCCAAGAGGCCCGAGG
>JAEXJH010000195.1 GCA_023445955.1 Pseudomonadota bacterium | reverse complement strand
GGACGATGTCGTGGATCACGGCCACGACCGCGCCCGTGCCGTAAGACAGGCCGAAGCGGAACCAGATGTAGCCCAGGGTCAGCAGCAGGGCCACGCCCAGGGCCTTGAAGCCCGAGAGCAGCAGTTCGCCCGAGACCTTGGCGCCGACTTCCGAACGGCTGGTCACCTTCAGGTCGGGGAAGCGCTTCACCAGCTCGGTCTCGACGTTCCTGGAGGCGTCGCTCGGCTTCTCGCCCTTGGCCGGCAGGAACTTGACCATGGCCGAGTTCGGCGAGCCGAAGCCCTGAACCTGGCCGTCATGGGCGCCGATCTGGTCCAGCGCGGTGCGCAGCTGGGCCAGCGGGACCGGACGCGACATCTGCACTTCCAGGGCGACGCCGCCCTTGAAGTCGATGCCCAGGTTCAGGCCCTGGAAGAACAGCAGGCCGATCGAGGCGGCGATCAGGATCGCCGAAATGACGGCCGCGACGGGGGCCCAGCGCACGAACCGGTAGTGGGTCGAGCGCGGGATGTAGCGAATGAGGGGCCAACGCATGGTCGGATCTCCTATGCGATCGGCAGCTTCTTCGGCTTGGTCGCTTTGAACCACCAGCCGATGAGCACTTGGGTGATGAAGATGGCGGTGAACAGCGACGTGAACACGCCGATCACCAGGGTCCAGGCAAAGCCCTTCACCGGGCCCGAGCCGAAGCTGAACATGATCAGGCCCGAGATCAGGCTGGTGATGTTGGCGTCCAGGATCGAGGTCAGGGCCAGCTTGTAGCCGTGGTCGGCCGCGGCCATGGGCGTGCGCCCGGCGTTGGCCTCGTCGCGCATGCGCTCGTAGATCAGCACGTTGGCGTCGACGGCGACGGCCAGGGTCAGGATCAGGCCGGCGATGCCCGGGAAGGTCAGGGTCGCCTGGCTGAACGACATGATGCCGATGATCAGCAGGACGTTGACCACCAGGGCGATGGCCGCGAAGCCGCCGAACAGACCATAGGCCAGGATCACGAACACGAACATCGAGGCAGCCCCGATGGCCAGCGAGATCGAGCCGGCCTTGACGGCGTCGGCGCCGAGCTCGGCGGTCACGGTGCGCTGGTCTTCCACGTTAAGCGGGGCCGGCAGGGCGCCAGAGCGCAGCAGCAGCGACAGCTCGTTAGCGCTCTCGACCGTGAAGTTGCCGGTGATGATGCCCGAACCGCCCGGCAGGGCCGAGTTGATGACCGGGGCCGACAGAACCTTGTTGTCGAGGACGATGGCGAACTTCTTGCCGACGTTGCGGGCCGTCGCGTCGCCGAACTTGCGCGAGCCCTGGCCGTTGAAGGCGAAGCCCACGGCCGGGCGGCCGTTCTGGTCGAAGGTCTGGGAGGCGCTGGTCAGCTCCTCGCCCGAAACCAGGGCGCGCTTCTTGAGCACGTAGTACGGGGCGTACTGGTCCTCGCTCTGGACGAGCACCGAACCCGGCGGGATGCGGCCAGCCTGAATGTCTTCCGCTGTCGCCGTCTCGTCGACCATCTGGAAGGTCAGCTTGGCGGTCTTGCCGATGATGTTCTTGAGCTTCTCAGGATCGCTCTCGCCGGCCGCCTGGATCATGATCCGGTTCGTGCCTTGGCGGTTGATCGAGGGCTCCTTGGTGCCCAGGCTGTCGATACGGCGACGGATGGTCTCGATCGACTGGTCGACGGCCTTGGCGGCGTCGGCGCGGGCGGCTTCCGGCACGAAGCTGACTTCGATACGGTTGTCGCCCTTGCCCGAGATGGTGACGTCCTTGCCGCCGATCACGCCGGCCAGCGGCGCGCCCAGGTTCTTGCGCAGCAGGTTCAACGCCGCTTCATAGCGCGTGGCGTCGCCGATGCGGACGCTGACCACCTCGCCCTGCTGGGCCAATTCGCCGAACGGGATCTGTTCGCTGCGCAGCTGGGTGCGCGTGTCTTCCATCAGGTTGGACAGACGCTCGCGGTGCAGGGCGTCGGTGTCGACCTCATAGAGCAGATACGAGCCGCCTTGCAGGTCGAGGCCGAGGTTCAGCTTCTGGTGCGGCAGCCAGCTGGGCATGGCGTCCAACGTCTTCTGCGGGAGGACGTTGGGCAGGGAGAACAGGATGCCGAAGATCACCGACAGGGTGACGGCGATGATCTTCCAGCGGGAGAGGGTCAGCATGGATCAGGGACTTTCAGGCGACGTCGCTAGAACGCCTCGCGAAGATTTAGTTCTTGGCGTCGTTGGCGGCCGCCGGCTCGCCCTTGGCGCGGACTTCCGTGATCATGCCCTTGACCACCTTCACGGTGACGCCGGTAGCGATCTCGACGCCCACTTCCTTGTCCTCGACGCGGACGACCTTGCCGATCATGCCGCTGGACAGGACGACCGTGTCGTTGCGCTTCAGGTTGGTGAGCATCGTCTGATGCTCCTTGGCGCGCTTCTGCTGCGGGCGGATCAGCATGAAGTAGAACAGCACGACCATCAGCAGGATGGGCGCGAGCTGCAGGAATTGAGCGTTCAGACCGGACATAACGTCTCCAACAAAACCGATGCGGCGCGCCAGCCAAAGGAGCCAAGCTCATAGGGTCGCGCCAAGTCGGCGGAAGCTATGCGTTCGCCTCCCCTTTTGCAATGCAAGCGCACCCGGTATGCAGCGTGCCCATGACCGAAGCGACCGCCACCCTGCTCGCCCGCATCGCCGACGCCCTGGAACGCCTGGCCCCGCCGCCGCCGCCCGCGCCCGACTTCTCGGCCGCGCGGCTGTTTCGGCACGAGCCCAGGGACGGCGCGTTCGTGCCGGCCGCCGACTATCCGCTGTCGCTGGACCTGCTGGTGGGAATCGATCGCCAAAAGGGGCGTTTCGTCGAGAACCTGCGCCGCTTCGCGCTGGGCGCGCCGTCCAACCACGTGCTGCTGTGGGGCGTGCGCGGCACGGGCAAGAGCTCGGTGACCAAGGCCGCCTTCGTCAGCCTGGCCAACGAATTCCCGGCGCTCAAGCTGATCGAGGTCGATCGCGACGAGGTCGCGGCCCTGCCGCCGCTGTTCGATCAACTCCGCATGCGTACGGAGCGCTTCGTGGTGCTGTGCGACGACCTCTCGTTCGAAGACGGGGCCGCCGCGGCCAAGGCGTTGAAGTCGGCGCTGGAGGGCGGCGTCTCGGGTCCGCCCGAGAACGTCCTCTTCGTGGCCACCTCGAACCGCCGCCACCTGATGCCGCGCGACCACGTCGAAAGCCAGGGCGCCATCGCCGCCGCCGAGAACGCCGAGGAGGAGATGAGCGTCTCCGACCGCTTCGGCCTGTGGATCGGCTTCCCGCCGATGGATCAGGACACCTACCTGGCCGCCATCCGCGGCTATGCCGCGCAGTTTGGCCTCACCGCCGACGACCTGG
>JAEXJH010000194.1 GCA_023445955.1 Pseudomonadota bacterium | reverse complement strand
CCTCCGCGCCCGCCACCTTGACCTCTTCTGCGATCCAGCTGTCGATCGCCGACGGGGTCAGGGTGCGGGCTAGGGACCATTCGGTCCCATCGTGCTCCAGCGAGGCGGGCGGGAAGAACAGGCCCGCGCGCCCGGACAGACGGAGGGCCGCGCCTGGCGTGGGCCTCAGTGTCACATAGGCTTCGTCGAGGCCGACGACGGAATTGCCCAGGGATTGGGCGTCCGCGGACACCAGAGCGCCGATGCGGTCGCTGAAGCTCCCGCGCCAGGCGACGATCGCCGAGCCCTCCACCCGGACCTGATCTTCGCCGGTCTGCAGCTTGCCCAGTCCGCCCCTGAGCCAGGAGGCTTCGCCGGACCCTATCGAGGGCCCGGCGATGATCACGCCCGAAAACGCGTCACGCGAAAGCAGATCGCCGGCGCGCGCCGCGCGGGACGGCGCAACGGCCAGAGCGAGCATGAACGTCGCCGTCAGGACTGATCGCATCATCGGCCAAGCTTGCTCCCTTCCCCCTACGGTCGGCTTAAGAAATCGCGGACGGCGACCGGCCAGGAGACAAGAGCCAACCGCCGTCCGGGCGGCCTCCGCTGGGGGGAGCGGGAGTCTTGAGACCACGTCAGGCCATTCGCATGCGAGACATCCGAGGTTACGCCCTTCGGAAAATATGACGCGCGCCGGGTCCTGAAAAATTTTTGAGGCCCGGCCTGTAACCGAGGGTCTGAGGGTGCACGCGGTGGGGTGAGGTCGGGCGCAGAGAATTCTGCACGTCCGCCAGCATCGCGAAATAGTCGCCAAACGTCAGGCCACATGAAGGGGGCCGCGTTGGCTGTTGAGTTCAGGGCTGAATGTCCTCAGAGACCTTAGGCGGGGCGACATCCGCCTCTAGGTTCGACGGACTCTGCGCCTTGGGCTTGGGCGACCGCGTCCAAACCAGCTGAGCGTTCAAACCCTCGGCGTCGAGAAACAGCGTCGCCCAAATCGGGGCGTCGAGAAACGGGTCATCCAGACTGACGCGGTAGTAGGTCCTGGGCGCGTCGCCTCGGGAACGATGTTCCCAGGCATCACCCAAATGCGCCGAACCGGTCATGACCCGGAACGCCGGCGCGTTGGGGTGGCTGCGATTGTCGTTGGGCTCCAGACGGACTTTGGCGTTGGCGCACAGCGTTCGGATGTCACCTTCCCACCCGCCTGTCCTGCTAGGCTTGAACTCGCCGATGACCGCCATCTTCAGGCCCTCGCCTTGGCTTCGGCCTTGCGGCCGGTCGCGACGGTGCGATCACTGTCGAGAAAGAGCTCAAGCATGGCAGGGATGAGATCGGTCACGCTGGCGGCCTCGCCATACGTGGCCTTGTAAGCTTCGGCATAGGCGGCGAGCCGCGCATTCAGGTCCGGCAACACACTGATGGTCAGTCTCACCGGATTGCGATCTGGAAGTTTCGCGAGCTTCATGGCCTCGCCTCCTTCAAGCGCGCCAGGGGCGCAGGGTTAGGTCCTTGTGGACGATGACGCGCAGAGGCCAGCCTGGCCGCACGCGGAGGGTTGGCTGCACATCGAGCTGCTTGGACACGACCTGCTGACCAGCCTGGGAGGCGCTCTGCTGGGTCGACTGGCGGATGGCGCGGACCAGATCACTCTCGTCGTCGCCGAAGCTGATCTCCGTGCCCACGCCCAGGAGGGTCGATAGGCCCACGCCCTTGAGAAGCTGCCACGTATGAAAATCGACCTTGTCGGCTAGCCCCGCATAACCGGCCGCGTCGGTAGCCGGCAGGTTGTCCAGCTGGATCGAGTATCCATCCGGGAGGATCAGACGCTGCCAGACCAGCAGCGCCCGGGTCTGGCCGAACGCCACGACGCTGTCATAGACGCCAATCAACCGCGCCCCCTGTGGGATGAGCAGATATGCGCCTGTAGCGGTGTCGTAGACCGGCTCGGTGACTTGGGCGATGACTTGGCCCGGAAGGTCGGAGTCGAGGCCGGTGATCAAGCTGGCGGCGATGATACTTCCGGCCATGAGCTGATAGGGCGAACGCGGGGCTTCCAACTGGTGGGCGTTGTGGATCTCGGCCGGGCCGGCTTTCTCGACGAAGGCTTGCTTGCCCTGCGACTCGCCGCCAGGGGATGAGGGCGCCGTGACCGGCGTGGCGGCGACAGCGCCGGCGCTCGCCGTCTCCCCTGCTCCCCGCGCGGTCGCTTGCACCATGACGCCGGCCTCCCGCGCCTGATGGGCCTGGGCCGCAAGGCGCTGACGTTCCGCCTCGGCGGCCTGATCGGCCGGCGTGGACGTCGCACTGACCGGCGGCGAGACGTCGACGCGATCCCGGCGCTGCTGATCGACCACGGCGCGCCCCAGATCGCCCGGCAAGGGCGGACCAAGCTTGGGCGCCGTGTAATCCTTCGGCAAGGCGGCGACCGCGTCGCGCGATGAGGCTCGATCTTCGACGGACGGATCATCTGCGGGTCTACCGAGGTGAACCGCCTTGGCGCTCAGCGCCATCCATCCGAAGCCCGCGAGGGCCAGAGCGCCCACAGCGGCCGTGCCGATCACCAGCCCACGGCGGAACTTCACCACCGACCGGGGCTTGGCCCGCAGGGTCAGGGTCTCCGGCGCCGCCTTGTCGCTTTCGGGAGCCGCAGCCACACCGTCTTCGCGCGGCGTGTTCACGACTTGGCTCCCGCGTTGGGCGCATCGGTGCGACTGATGCGAACCACCTGCTGGGGCGCCTGGCCCAAACGCAGTTCGGCGGCGGCGAACAGCCTGTCGACGATGTAGCGGTTGCCGCGAACCCGATAATTGACGAGCTGGCTCTCGCCCAAGGAGCCGACCACGAACAGCGGCGGCGCTTCGCCCTGGTCCAGCCGAGCGGGAAACTCGATGTAGACCTTTTGGCCGTCGTCGAAGACCCGCACCGGCCGCCAGGGCGGCGTATCGCCGGTTATGGCGTAGCGGAATCGAAGCTGCTCGACGGCGACATTGTCGGCGGCCGGCGCGGCGGCTTCGGCGGCCGCGTTTTGCCGCTTCAGCGCCAACAAGCGATCCTGAGGATAGGTCCAGGAGACCGCCGCCATCGCCGTGGCGTCAGTGCTGCTCAGGGCCAAATGATAGGTCCGGCGATCGGTGGTGATCACCATGTTGGTCGTCAGGCCGGCGGCGAAGGGCTTCACGAGCAGGTGGACCTGGCGGGCCTCCCCTGCCCCGCTGCTGGTGTCGCCGATGATCCAGCGGACGGTGTCGCCTGCTGAGACGGCGATCAGCTGTTCACCCGGTTCGAGCGCGATGTCGCTGACCCGCTCGGGCGCGGTATAGAGCCGGTAGAGCGCTCCGTCGGTCCAGGGATAGACCTGGACCGCATTGATGTAGCCCGCCGTTGTCGGCTCCTGGGTCGCGGCGCGATTGGCCGCGTCGATCCGGCTTCGCGGCGATACCGCTTCCGAGCGCACGGTCGGCGGCGGCAGGAGCTGACCCGGCAAAGGTAGCGGCTTTGGCACCTCGACGATCACCACGGGCTTGGGCGGCTCGGGCGCGACCTTGGCCGGGAGGAAAGCCGCCGCGTCGTAGACAATGGCGGGCGGCGGGGACTTGGGATGGACGCAGGCGCTCAAGGCGCAGGCGCACGCCAACGCAAGCATGGTCTTGGCGGTCATGGCTGGGGCTCTCCTGGGATGGTGGGAAGCGGCGATGGTGTCGGAGCGGCGGTTGTCGTCGCAAAGGTCGGCGAGGAAGGCGCCGCCGGCGCCGCTGCGGGCGTACCGTCGGCCTCCTGGGTCCAATCGACGCCGTCGACATAGAGACCGAGCGGATTTCGCTCGAGCTGGGCCCGGGTCTTGGGCTTCTGGCGCTTGAGGGTCAGGATCGCGGTCCAGCGTTCGGTCTTGGACAGCGCCCCGCGCGCGAAGGTTTGTTCGGTCCATCGCACCTGGAACGAGGTCTTGGTGGCCCGCACCACGCTGGTCGGCTGAACCAGAACGGTCTTCTGGCCAAAGCCCTGAAGCGGCTGCACGCCCCGGGCATAGGTGTCCAGGAACACCTGGCCGGTCTTGGTGGCGTAGTCGTAGGCCTGGTTCCAACGCTCGCGCACGACCACGCCGTCGGAGGACAGGGATCTGACATTGACGATGAACTGGCGAAGGTCGCGGGCGATCTCCGCGTCGCTGGGCTGGTAGTCCTGCTCGGCTGGTCCGACGGCCCTGACCTCACCCAGCCGGTCGACCTCGACGACATAGGGGGTGATCTTGCTTTGCGTGGCCTGCAGGACGTTGCCGCCGGCCAGTCCGCAGCTGAGCGCGAACATGCCGAAGAAGGCCAGCCGCCAGTTGTGAGCCTGGACGCGCGCGGAGCCGATGCGCTGGTCCCAGAGCTGGCCAGCGGCTTGGTATGGCGTCTCGGGTGGCGGTGTTAGCCCATAGCGTTGCGGCGTGCGCGAAAAGCGCATGGCTCAATCCTCCTGGCTGAGATCGGGGTTGGCGGGGGCGCCGGGACGGTCGCCCTCTTTGAGGGTTTGAACCGCGGCGTGGTGCCCCATGCCGGCATGGGTGGGGCGTTG
>JAEXJH010000193.1 GCA_023445955.1 Pseudomonadota bacterium | reverse complement strand
GGCCAAAGAACACCGGCCCCGTGGGCTCGGCCGGCTGTTCTGGCGCGCCCCTGCCCCGCCAGCGCCTGGCGTCGACCTCAAGCCACCGCGCGTGCATGGCCTCAAGGATGGCGATCGCCGGCGCGCTCAGCGGAATGCGGTGCTCCCGGTCGGCCTTCATCCGCTCGGCGGGGATGATCCAGACCTTCTTGACCAGGTCGATCTCGCTCCAGACCGCGCCGATGACTTCGCTGGTGCGCGCCACCGTCAGGATCGTGAATTCCAGCGCCCGCGCGGCCACGCCTTCGACCTTGGCCAGTCGCTTCATGAACTGCGGCAGCTCCGGGTACGGGAGGGCGGCGTGGTGCTGAACCTTCTGCACCTTGGTTTTGGCTGGCAGGATCTTGTCCAGGTGACCTTTCCAGCGGGCGGGGTTGTCGCCCGCGCGGTGGCCATAGACCGTGGCCCAGTCGAGCACGTTCTCGATCCGGCCGCGCACGCGGCTGGCCGTCTCGGTCTTGGACTGCCAGATGGGCTCGAGCACGGCCAGGACGTGGCGGGTTTCCACCTCACCGACCGGCAGCTTGCCGATGCGCGGCGTGGCGTAGGTCTCCAGCGTGCTTTTCCACTGCTTGACGTGCTTTTCGTTTCCCCAGGCGGCCTTGTTGGCCTCGATAAAGGCGTCAACGGCGTCATCGAAGGTGACGCTCCTGGACCGTTCGAGCTTTTGCTCGACCTCGACCTTGCGGCGCTCTTCGATCGGATCAAGGCCTGCCGAGCGCAGTCGACGCGCCTCGCGGGCGGCCTCGCGAGCTTCGCCCAACGACACGGTGTGGGTCGCGCCCAGACCCATCTGTCGCTCGCGACCATCGACCCAGTAGCGAAAAATCCACGACCGGCCCGCCTCGCCGGTGACCTGCAGATGAAGGCCGCCGCCGTCGGGATGCAGGCCTTCGCCGAGTCGACGCACCTGAAGAGGTTTCAAACGCTCAAGAAGCCGGGCCATGCTACCCCAGTCCCTACCCACGGTGTGAGCGTCGACTGTGCTGGATCGGAGTGGACGCGTCCAAACACGAATTCGCGATTTTCCCTTGTGGAATAAGGGATTTAGCGGTCACCGATGGACGCTGGTGGA
The DNA here is from genome assembly GCA_023445955.1 of Pseudomonadota bacterium. GTDB lineage: Bacteria > Pseudomonadota > Alphaproteobacteria > Caulobacterales > Caulobacteraceae > Caulobacter. Next base: position 2,219 of record JAEXJH010000193.1, on the reverse strand, counting down.
CGGTGCTGGAAAGGGGTGTTGGCGGAGACGGAGGGATTCGAACCCTCGATACCCTTTTGAGGTATGCCGCTTTAGCAAAGCGGTGCCTTCAGCCTCTCGGCCACGTCTCCTCCTGAGAGGGAGCGGTTCGATAGCCTGTTCGCCTGCGGATGACAACGGCGCTTTTGCGGAAAATTCGCCTGTTAACGCGGTGCTCAGACGGCGCCGCTAGGTTGAACGCGGGTTTTCCAATGACGAGTGTCATGCGTCCGCTTTCCTCGCCTTCTTCCAATGCCGAAACCGCGACCGGATATGCTCGGTCGACGGAGGCTGCTTCGCGCGCTCCGGGGGGCGCAGGCGGCGGCGCGGCGGGCGGCGATCCGGGACGGGCGCGGCGCGGACCGTTCCGACCGGGACAGCTGATCCCGTCGCGAGCCAGGCTGGAGGCGCGGCTTCTGGCGCGCATTTTCCGCATCGCCGATTTCCTGGCCGCCGCCGGCGTCGTCGTGGGACTGGCGTTCGAGGGCCATCCGCTGGCCGGCGGCCTGTGGGCGATCATAGGACTGGTGGCGCTGCGAGCGCTTGGCGCCTACGCCTTTCGGCGCAAGGAGGACCTGCTCGGCCACATGGCGCGGACCGGCCTGGCGTTGAGCGCAGGCCTGCTGGCCGCCGCCGTCGCCTTGCTGCTGTCAGGCCGCGCCGAAGCGCCGGTCGTCTGGACTCTGCTGGCCGCCACCGCCGGTGTCGCCGTATTGCATGCAACCTGGTGGACGATCATCGCCCGCGGCCGCCAGCTGGGCCGCCTGACTCCCAACCTCATCGTGGTTGGCGCCACGGCCAACGCCCAGCGCCTGATCGAGGCGGCCATGCGCACCGGCGAGGCCAACGTGCTGGGCGTGTTCGACGACCGCCTGGACCGCGCCCCCGAGAACATCATGGGCGTGCCTGTACTGGGCGACACCAGCACGCTGATCGACCACCGCATCATGCCCTATGTCGACCGCGTGGTGATCGCCGTGCAGTCGACGGCCCAGGGCCGCGTGCGCCAGCTGGTCGACAAGCTGGGCGTGCTGCCCAACCCCGTGAACCTCTTCATCGACGTCGGCGGCCCCGCCGAGGACGACGCCGCCCTGGCTCGCATCGTGGCCGGCGGCGAGAACGAGCTGTCGGGCGCGGCTGCCGGCATGCGCCAGGCCTGGATCAAGCGCGCGCAGGACCTGGTGGTGGCGGGCGTGGGCCTGCTGGTGGCCGGTCCGGTCATGCTGATCGTCGCCCTGGCCGTGAAGCTGGACAGCCCCGGCCCAATCTTCTTCCGCCAGCGCCGCCATGGCTTCAACAACGAGGCGATCCTGGTCTGGAAGTTCCGGTCGATGCGCCACGAAATGGCCGACGCCAGCGCCTCGCGCCAGATCAGCGCCGACGACGACCGCGTCACCAAGGTTGGCAAGTTCATCCGCAAGACCAGCCTCGACGAGCTGCCGCAGCTGTTCAACGTGCTGGCCGGCGAGATGTCGATCGTCGGCCCTCGCCCCCACGCCATCGGCATGAAGACCGGCGGGGTGGAGTCGGCCAAGCTGGTCGCCGAATACGCCCACCGCCACCGCATGAAGCCGGGCCTGACCGGCTGGGCGGCCATCAAGGGCTCGCGCGGCCCGGTCGACACGCCCGAGAGCGTCCGCCTGCGCGTGGCCCTGGACGTCGAATATATCGAGCGCCAGTCGTTCTGGCTGGACCTCTACGTCATCGTCATGACCATCCCCTGTCTGCTTGGGGACCGGTCGGCGGTGCGCTAGGCGGCCGGCGATGTTCTGGCGCGGCGTCCTCGGCTACCTGCCGGTCAATGTGGTGCAAGGCGTGGTGGGGCTGCTTACCATCGTCCTGTTCACGCGCGTGCTGGATCCGGCCCAGTATGGCGTCTACGCCCTGGCCTTCTCGGTCGGCAGCCTGACCCAGACCGCGATGCTGGCCTGGACCGAGGCCTCGATGGCCCGCTTCCTGGCGACGCGGGCCGAGGACGGTCGGATCGCCGACCATTTCGCGACGCTCTATCTGCTGTGGATCGTGGCGGCCCTGGCCGTACCGGTCGTCGGCGTCGTCGTGGCGCTGCTGCCGCTGAACGCGCCCTTGAAGAGCGCCATCTTCGCCGCCCTGGGCTCGATCCTGGTCGGCAGCCTGATGAAGCTGGCCCTGGAGCGCCGCCGCGCCGCCGGCGAAGTATCCAGCGCGGCCCTGCTGACCAT
>JAEXJH010000192.1 GCA_023445955.1 Pseudomonadota bacterium | reverse complement strand
GGGTCGTCGCCCCACTGTATCGAGAGCGGGGCGCCCGGCTGGGCCAAGCACGCCTTGGCGAACGCCGCCGGGGTCATCCGGCGGCGACGCCGCTCTGGACGCCCAGGCCGATCGGGCAGACCACGCCGGTGCCGCCGATGCCGCAATAGCCGTCCGGGTTCTTGGCCAGGTACTGCTGGTGATAGTCCTCGGCGAAATAGAACGGACCGGCGGCGGCGATCTCGGTGGTGATGTCGCCCAGGCCCTTGGCCGACAGCGCCTGCTGGTAGGCTTCCTTCGACTCGACCGCCGCGGCGGCCTGGAAGTCGTTGGTGACATAGAGGCCCGAACGATACTGGGTGCCGATGTCGCCACCCTGGCGCATGCCCTGGGTCGGGTCGTGATTCTCCCAGAAGGTCTTCAGCAGCGCGTCGTAGGTGACGATCTTCGGGTCGAACACCACCAGCACCACCTCGGTATGGCCGGTGCGGCCGGTGCAGACCTCTTCATAGGTCGGGTTCGGCGTGAGGCCCGCCGCATAGCCGGCGGCGGTGACGTAGACGCCCGGGACCTGCCAGAACACCCGCTCGACGCCCCAGAAACAGCCCATGGCCAGGATCGCCGTCTCCAGGCCGTCCGGATAGGGACCCTTCAACGCGTGGCCGTTGATGAAATGCGTCTCCGCCGTCGGAATCGGTTCGGCGCGGCCGGGCAGGGCGGCCTCGGCGGTGGGCATCTCGAGGGTCTTGGTCGTCGACAGCATTTCGGGTCTTTCAACGCGGAAAATCTTCGGCCGACCTTATAGGCGCTCGTGTCGCGTCTTTCATCCGGGAACGCGCTTGCTACCTGCCGGTCCCTGAGTATATTGCGCGCCTTCCCGCGCCGGGGGTCTCAACCACCCCCGACTCGAGTGCGCTGGTGAGGTGGCCGAGTGGTTGAAGGCGCACGCCTGGAACGCGTGTATAGGGGAAACTCTATCGAGGGTTCGAATCCCTCTCTCACCGCCACGCAGTCTCCCCAAACAGACTCTGCGATCGACCGCCTCGCCAGGCGCGGAAATGGCGGACCAATTCCCTGCAAAACCGGACTTTCCTCGACCTGAAACGGGCCCGAATGGCCGGCTTTGGGGGCGCTTCCGCGCGCCGGTCTCTGGAGCCGCATGATCGACTCCGGTTTTCCTGCGATCAGGGATTTTACAGGGAAGGATTCAAGGCGCGCTCCGAACGGACTACGACAGAAGCCCACGGATACGGGGTCTGCGCGCCGTAGGCGGTCTACGACGCTATTTCGGAACAGGGAATTTGCGCCGCGCCATCAGGGACCGCGCCCCGCGAAGCAGGGAAGGTTCAGGCGTCGAAGCCGAGTGCTCGCCGCTGATCGATCCAAGCCAGCGGCAACGGCTTGCTGATCAGCTGTTGCAGGGTGAGCCCCGGCGGCTGGCGACCCTCGAGAATCGCCCGCTGAATGTCCGGCGCCAGGAAGGCCAATGGCGTGAGGCGGCGAATATAGGAGTCGGCCGGGCTGCGCGCATCATGCAGATCGGCCAGTGCGGTCATCGGCGATGCATTGAGCTTCGCCTGCCAGGCATGGGCGGTGCCCTGACTCAGGATGCGCTGCGATCGTTCGACGCGCCGGTTTTCGCAGGTCGGAGCGCCAGGGCGAGGAGCGCGGCGATCAGAAGGTACAGGCCGACGGCGACGATCGCCGACACGGCCCCGACGCGCCATTGGAAGAACGCCAGCAAGGCGATCGTCAGGGGCAGGGCGTCGATCAGGCGCGCCGCCCAGGCGAGCGGCCTGCGCGCCCAGGCGGGCGGCCCGTCGGTTTCCCAGTCGCTAAGACCCACGTGCATATCCAGCGCGACGTCGACGCCGGGCTTGGCGGCGACTTTCGACCACACATTGCGGCAAGCCGGTTCCGGCGCAGGCACGTTTCCTTCTCGCGTCGCTTGGAGAAAACCTGCGGTGCGGATCGTCACCGTCTTTTTCACGGCGGCGATGTCGCCATCGGGCGGCTCTCTCAGCCGATTGGTCGCCCAATTGACGCCGCAGTCAAAAGTGGCCAGGACATTCTTTGGTTGCAAAGCCTTGTTTTGGCTCAATAACTCAAATTGGCCAGAGGACTTTTGCGTTTTGTCTTTGACAGCGCTGCCAGGACAATGAATAGGTTTATTGCGCTTCAGGGCTCCGATACGCGAGAAAATCTCCGTTACCGGTACCCTGGGAAGTGAAAACGGGTAACGGCGTTCTTTTGGGGGGCGGTGTTGCGGTTTGACCTTCCGGAGCGCTCGGCCTGTCGAAGTGGCCTGATGACTTTAAACAACAATCGGTGGGTCAGCCGCCGAGCAGGAGGGGGTGAGCACCATGGAACAGTCGCCGATGAACCGTCCGGGAGCCTCGCGCGGGCAGCGTCTTCAACGAGGCGTGTCGATGATCGCGCTGGCGGCGCTGATGATCGGGCCGCAAGCCCTGGCGCAGACGACCGCCGCCAAGGCGCCGGCCGAGGATCCGCAGACGGTCAGCGAAGTCGTCGTCACCGGTCTGCGCGCCAGCATCCAGAGCGCCCGCGACCTCAAGCGCGACTCCGACGTGGTCGTCGACAGCGTCTCGGCCCAGGACATCGGCGCCCTGCCGGACCGTTCGGTGACAGAGGCTATCCAGCGCATCCCGGGCGTCTCGATCACCCGCTTCACCGCCGGCAACAATCCGGACCGCTTCTCGGTCGAGGGCAGCGGCGTCGTCGTGCGCGGCCTGACCTACACCCGCAGCCAGCTGAACGGCCGTGACACCTTCACCGCCAACAACGGCCGGGGCCTCAGCTTCGCCGACGTGCCCGCCGAGCTGCTGTCGGGCGTCGACGTCTACAAGAGCCCCAGCGCCGACATGATCGAGGGCGGCATCTCGGGCACGGTCAACCTGCGCAGCCGCCTGCCGTTCGACGCCAAGGGCCGCCTGCTGGCCGGAACCGTCGAGCTGAACAACAGCGATTTCGCCAACCGCAACTCGCCCAACGTCTCGGTGCTGGCCAGCGACCGCTGGATGACCGGCATCGGCCAGGTCGGCGCCATGGTCAGCCTGGTGCGATCGGAGCTGCACTCGCGCGCCGACGGCATCCAGATCGCCAATTTCGGCCTGCGGGGCCTCGACTCCGCGGGCAACCTGGTGGCCCCGACCACGGCCGGCGCACGCCAGGTCTATGTGCCGCGCGGCGGCGGCCAGCGGACCCAGGAGTATGACCGCCTGCGCTACGGCTACGCTGGGGCGCTGCAGTGGAAGAGCCTGGACGGCCGAGCCGTCGGCACGGTGCAGTTCCTGCGTTCGGACGCCCGCGAGAAGTCCGACGAGCACACCGCCGAGATCGCCACCGACAACGTCACCTCGGCCGGCGACGCCCGGGCCCTGGCCGGCACGAGCCTGACCTTCGACGACGACGGCGTCTTCACCAGCGGCGTGCTGACCGCGCCGGTCGGCTATCGCGACGACCAGTACAATTCCCGCGCCCGCGTGCCGCTGACCGGCATGAAGGCCAACAACACCGTCCGCTATGTCGACCGCCACCTGGTGACCGACGACTTCGGCGCCAACCTGAAGTTCGAGGTCAATGACCGCCTGGCCCTGACGGCCGACTATCAGCACGTCCGCTCGACCGTCGATGTCTACGACATGAGCGTGCGGGCCGTGACCTACCAGAACACCCAGCTGGAGCTGAACGGCGACGACCTGCCGACGGTCAAGTTCCTGCCGATCATCCCCTGCACGACCGCCGCGGCCTGCCCGGGCGTGAACTTCCGTCCGACCTACTTCACCTCGCCCAATGACGGGTTCCTGAGCCCGGCGAACAGCTTCTATGGCGCGGCGATGGACCACGTCGAGAACAGCACCGGCAACGAGGACGCCGCCCGCATCGACCTGCGCTACACCGCGCCGGAGGGCTGGCTGAAGTCGATCGACGTCGGCTACCGCTGGGCCAACCGCAAGAACACCGCCCGCTTCTCGACCTACAACTACGGCGTCCTCAGCGACATCTATGCCGGCGCCGGTCCGGTCTGGTTCGACGAGCTGGTCAATGGCCGTCCCGACAATGTCGGCACAGACCCGACCCGCCTGCTGGGGACGCTGGGGCCGCAGGAGGGCTTCGCGTTCGACAACTTCCTGCGCGGCAAGGCGGTCAGCCCCGCCGGTCCGGGCCGTCTCTACTTCCCGGCCGGCCAGCTGCGCGACTACGCCGCCGTCAGCAACACCCTGCTGCAGATCGGTGACGAGTGGAGGCCGCGCCTGCTGAATGGCTGCCCGCAGAACTGGGTCCCGCTGTCGCAGCGCTGCGGCGTGATCGCTGGCACAGACTACCTGCCCAGCGAGATCAATCCGGTCGAGGAGACGGTCAACGCCGCCTATGTCGTCGCCCGCTTCAACGGCGCGTTCGACAACGGCTGGGCGCTGAGCGGCAACGCCGGCCTGCGCTACACCAAGACCCGCCGCGAGGCCTCGGGCTATTACGCCTTCCCGTCGCGGGTTTACACCTGCACCCAGCCGACCTCGGCCTTCTGCGCCTTCGTGCCGGAAGCCAACCAGTTCGCCAACGGCGCGATGACGCCCATCACGGCCAAGCTCGACTACGGCTACTGGCTGCCGTCGTTCAACGCCAAGCTCAATGTCGGCGGCGGGCTGCTCTTCCGCGCCGCGATCAACAAGTCGATCTCGTTGCCGGAGTTCGGCCTGACCCGCGCCTATTACAGCGTTGTGCTGAACACGACCGACCAGTCGATCATCACCAACGGCCGGCCGGTGGCGGTGTTCAACGTCGGCAATCCGTACCTGAAGCCGGTGACGGCCACCAACCTGGACCTGACCGCCGAGTACTACTTCTCCAAGGTCGGCCAGGTGTCGATGGCCGTGTTCGCCAAGGACCTGAAGGGCGTCGTCACCAACGGCACCGAGCGCCTGACCTTCACCAACAACGGCGTCAGCTTCGACGGTCTGGTGACCACGCCGCTGAACTCCAAGGACACCGGCAAGGTGCGCGGCGTCGAGTTCGGCTACTCCCAGGCCTATGACTTCCTGCCGGGCGCGCTGTCGGGCCTGGGCTTGACGGCGAACTACACCTACGTCCACGCCTCGGGCGTGCGCCAGAGCACGCTCAGCAGCACCGACCCCGACGTCGCGGCCGGCACGGTGGCGACGGTCGACACCAGCCGCCTGCCGCTGCAGGGCCTGTCCAAGCACACCGTCAACATCCAGCCGTTCTATCAGCGCGGACGCCTGGAAGTGCGGGCCGCCTATTCCTGGCGCTCGAAGTTCCTGCTGACCACGCGCGACGTGATCGTGCCGTTCGCGCCGATCTTCTCGGAGGCGACCGGCCAGCTGGACGCCTCGGTGTTCGTGACCGTCTCGCCGAACGTGCGCATCGGCCTGCAGGGCTACAACCTGACGGCCGCCACGGCGCGCACCTCGCAGGTGATCAACAACGACCTGGTGACCGCGCCGCGCTCCTGGTTCGTCGCCGACCGCCGCGTGACCCTGTCGCTGCGCGCTAAGTTCGGCGGCTGATCCACCGCATGCGCCTGATCAAGTTCCCCCTAGTCGCGGCGGCCCTCGTGGCCGTCGCGATCTTTTCCCAACCGGCCGTCGCCCAGATCGCTACTGGGGAGGCGCCTTCACTGGTGGCGGCGGACTTGCGTCCGGGGCTCAGTCTCTCGGG
>JAEXJH010000191.1 GCA_023445955.1 Pseudomonadota bacterium | reverse complement strand
GGCGTCACGTCCGGCGGCGGAGACACCGGCGGACGCGTCTGGACCACTGCCGGAGGCGGCGGCGGCTCGTTGGTCGGCGGCGGCGGAGGCGGCGGCGGCGGAGGCGGCGGGGGCGGGGGCGGAAGCTCCACGTCCACGGCGTCGTCCGTATACTGCTGCATTACCGCTTCGAACTTCTGCTTCGCCAGATAGGCGAAGAGCAGTCCGTGCACACCGCAGACCACGATGAGCGCGATACCGAAGGGGCCCATACCCTTCTTGCGACGCGGACCTTCCGAAGTGAGCGGATCGTAGTGGCGATGCTCGGGCGTTTGTTGTTCAGCCATGCAGCACCCCTACCTAGCTATCATCCCGTCCAACGAGAGCCACGCTGTAGAAGCCGTTATCCTGGAGGGTGTTCATCACCTCCATGAAAGCCCCGTAGCGAACCTTCTCGTCGGCCCGGATGAAAATGCGCTCCTTGGACGGGTCACGTTTGCCAATGTTCTTGGCAATGTCCTGTCCCATCTCGTCCACCGTCGTCGGGAAATCCCCAATGAAGATTTGCCCGGACTGTTTGATCGAGATGTAAACCGGCTTCGGCGGGTTTGGAGATGCTTTCGCCACCGCCGGCGGCAGGTTCACTTCGACCGACACGGAGGCCAGCGGAGCGGCCACCATGAAGATGATCAGGAGCACCAGCATGACGTCCACGAAGGGCGTGACGTTGATGTCGCTGTTCTGTTCGACGTTGAACCTGTCGCCCCCACCGCCTGAGAGTTTGGCGGCCATGGGTGTTACGCCCCCTTGTCGAGCTGACGCGAGATGGCGTTCATCAGTTCAGCAACGAAACCTTCCGAGCGGGTGCCGTAACCCGAGATGCGGGTCTGGAAGTAGTTGTAGAAGATAACGGCCGGGATAGCGGCGAAGAGGCCGATACCGGTAGCCAGCAGAGCTTCAGCGATACCCGGCGCCACGACGGCGAGGTTGGTCGTGTTGGTGTTCGCGATGCCGATGAACGACGTCATGATGCCGTAAACCGTACCGAACAGACCGATGAACGGACCGGCCGAACCGACCGAGGCCAGGAACACCATGCCGCCCGACAGACGCTTAACCAGCGAGGCTTGCACCGCGTTGATGGCGTAGGTGGCGCGAGCGATGGTCGAGTCGCGGTGTTCACCACCGACGGCCAGGCCAGCTTGACGCGACAGTTCGACTTCCTGCGAGGCGGCGGCGGCCATGTCGGCCATCGGGTTGCCTTCGAATTCTTCCGACGAGCTGATGCGCGCGATGTCAGCGATCGAGCGAGCGCCGCGGAAGGCTTCCAGGAACTTGTCCGATTGCTTGTTCAGGCCAGCGAACTCGAAAATCTTGGTGAGCAGCAGCACCCACGAGAAGACCGAGGCCAGCAGCAGGCCGATCATGACGACCTTAACGACGGCGCCGGCGGCCAGGAACATGCCGACCGGGGTCAGCGAGTGGCCGGCCTTGGCAGGTTCAGCCGAGGCGTCAGCCGGCGGAGCTTCCGGGGCCGGGGTCGCGGCCGGAGCGGCAGCGGCGTCGGCCGGAGCGGCTTGCGTCGAGGAGGCGGCGGCCGGAGCGGCGGCGTCCTGAGCAAAAGCCGGGGCGCTCGCCATCAGCGCCATAGCGCCGACGAGAGCGATGAGGGGGGTCTTCCGTTTAATGTCGAGCATCTGTCGCCAGTTCCTGATTGGTCTAGCACGTTTGGACCGAGGGTCGTCGCGCGAGAGCGTCTCCACCCTAACTCTGAATAGCCCACCTGGAGGTCGATTGCTCTCCCAAACCTGGCGGACCCGCTTCGCTGCGCTCGACCCGTTACGCCCCTCACGAGGACTAGGCCCTCCAGAAGGATCGTTTCGAAGCGCGGGCAACCGATGCCCTTTTGGGGCTCCGGTCTTACCGCAATGTTAGAATTGCGGCTGTGGTCCTTTGGCAACCCCTTTTCGCACCGTCAAGGGGATCATTTGGGCACAAATTCATCGTCGGTAGCCGTTACCCCCTGGCCTCACTGCAGCGCACAAAAGGGTTTTCCGGAAAAAGGGGCGGTTTTTCCCTGGCAACGAGAAAAACCATGCTGCACTGCAGCATAGCAATAAAACGCCGGTCGATGAAGAAAGGCGCCTGCGCTCTTGGCAGATGGGACGGCGGAGCGTCGGGTCAACTGCCGACATGACAGAAAAACGACAGCGCGGCCGACCCGGTTGCAGGGCGGCCCGTTACAATTTGAAGCTTCCAGGGGAAGTGGTGCCTGAGACCGGATTCGAACCAGTGACACGCGGATTTTCAATCCGCTGCTCTACCAACTGAGCTACTCAGGCATCTTGCGTTCGGCGGTCGAAACCGCTTCGGCGACCTCGCCTTGCAGCGAGGAGCCGGGTCTATAAGTGAGGCTGGATGGGATGTCCAGCGCCCTTTTTCATTCCCTGTGGATGTCTTCGGAAGAGAGATTCCCTTGGGGGTTTTCGTCATCGTCCTCGCCGCCGGGAACGACGTATCGATCGCTCAGCCAGCGCTGCAGGTCGACGTCCGCGCAGCGCTTGGAACAGAAGGGACGGAACGCCGCTTCGACCGGCTTGCCGCAGATGGGGCACCCTGTGCTCATGACGCGGACACCTCCAGGCGGTCGATCGGCCAGTCAGATTGGGATTCGAGGGCGAAGCGGCGACCCAGGCGCTCGGCGACGCCGGCGTCCAGTTCCGCCGCGAAGGCTTCGGCCACGGCGGGGGCGCAGCGGGCCGTCAGGCGCCCCCCGGGATCGGCCCTGCCCTCGCGCTCGAGCGCCCGCGCCAGGCGACGGGCGACGTAACGGGGATTCGCCAACCCATTCTGGGTCAGCAGCCGGTCGAGAATCGGCGGCGCGCGGCGCGGGACGATCATCTCCAGCGTGCCGAACTTGCTGATCGCCCCGATTCCCACACCGGGGTTATCCGGCGCGAAGGCGTTTCGGGCCGCCGTGGTCAGGGCCTGGCCGTCATGGCCGCGCCCGACGAGATCGAAAACGACGATGCCGCCCAGCCCCTTCAGACGCAGCACGCGGGCCGCGACGCTGAGGGCGGCCATGTTGGCCTGCCGGGCGGCGCGCTTCGAATCGGAAGATTCGCGGCCGCCCAGGTCGACGTCGATCGCCGTCAGGGCTCGTGTCGGCTCCACGGCGATGTCGCCGCCGCCCGCCAGGGCGAAGATCGTGGTGAGGGCGTCGGCCTCGGCCTCCTCGACCGCGAGGAGCGCCCTGTCGCCCGTCGTGGGCGACCCGGCCTTCACGTAATGGCGCAGCAGCGCCTCGATGGTCTGGGCGGCCTCCAGCACGCGCGGCTCGCCCTGCCCTTCGGCGACGAAGCGGGCGACGGCGGCCTTGTCGGCGCGCGAAGCGGTCTTGATCTCGATCTCGACCAGCCCGCCCTCGACCAGCTTGGGCATATCGGGCCGGATCGGCAGCAGCACGTCCTGGCCGCCCGGCAGGGCCACGAAGGCGGCGTTGAACGCCTTCTCGATCGACTTGATGCGGGCCACGCCCCGGACGCCCTCGGCGTCCAGCGGATCGTCGGACGGCCACTGGACGAACAGACGCTCGGGCCGGCCGTCCAGGGTCACGACGCCGACGGTCTCGCCGACGCCCTTGTAGAGATAGGCGCGCCGCTCGCTGGCGGGTTTGGCGGTCTTGTAGTCAGGCTTGGCGTTCATGGGCGATATCCCAGGCCCGAGAGCAGGTTCAGCGTCTCGTACAGCGGCAGTCCGACCACGCTGGGATACGACCCCTGCAGCTCGGTGATGAAGCCGCCAGCCATGCCCTGGACGCCGTAGCCGCCCGCCTTGCCCTTCCACTGGCCGCCCGCGACATAGGCGTCGCGCTCGGCGTCGGTCAGGCGCTTGAAGCCGACCTTGGTCTCGACCAGGCGCGAGCCCTCCCGCCCGTCGGGCGCGATCAAGGCCACGCCGGTCAGAACCTTGTGGTTCCGGCCCGACAGCAGCTTCAGGCAATAGAGGACGTCGGCCTCGGTTTCGGCCTTGGGCAGGATCCGCCGGCCGACCGCCACCACCGTATCGGCGGCCAGGACGAAGTCGCCCGGCGCGCGGGCCGCGACGACGCGCGCCTTCTCCTGCGCCAGGCGCAGGGCGTGGCGACGCGGGGTCTCGTCGCGCAGCGGACTTTCGTCGATGTCGGCGGGATCGACCCGGTCGGGCGTGACGCCGACCTGGGCCAGCAGGTCCAGGCGCCGCGGGCTCGCGCTGGCCAGGACCAGCGATGGCCGGGCGGCCATCTCAGGAGCCACGGGCGTCCTACTTGAAGCGGTAGGTGATACGGCCCTTGGTCAGGTCGTAGGGGGTCATCTCGACCAGGACCTTGTCGCCGGCCAGCACGCGGATGCGGTTCTTGCGCATCTTGCCGGCGGTGTGGGCGATGATCTCGTGTGCGTTCTCGAGGGTCACCCGGAAGGTGGCGTTCGGCAGCAGTTCGCTGACCGTACCGGGAAACTCGAGCAGTTCTTCCTTAGCCATCAGGCCTCTCAGTGGGACGAATCGGACAGCCGCGAGCCCCCGCCTGACATCGAGTCAGAGCGAGGCCGATCGCGGCGAGGCGCCTCTATAACGCATTCACCCCCCAAACGTCGATGGCGCCCCGAAACGTTGCTTAATTTGCTCCGCCAGACCGTCCCGGACCAGACGATAGGCCTCCAGCCGGGCCTCACGCGAACCGTCCGTCAGCGTCGGATCGTGGGTGGGCCAGTACTCGATCTCGACGGACCGGTCGCGCGAAAGCTCGACCGCCCGGTGTTGGGCCTCCGGGGTCAGGGAGACGACGACGTCGAAGCTGTCGTCGTCCAGCTGGGCGAAGGTCTTGGGCTTGTGGTCCGAGACATCCAGGCCCAACTCGTCCATCACCGCCACGACGAAGGGGTCGATCCCCTCCCCGGCCGGATCCGGCTTCAGCCCGCAGGAATCGACGAACGCCCGCGTGCCGTAGAAGCGCTTGAACAGCCCCTCGGCCATCGGCGAGCGCACGCGGTTGTAGTTGCAGGTGAAGAGGACGGCGTCCGGCAGCACGCCTTAACCCCGCCAGTGCAGCGCGCAGATCAGGGTGAACAGGCGGCGGGCGGTGTCGAGGTCGGTCTTGACCTTTCCCTCCAGGCGCTCGCGCAGGAGGTTGGAGCCCTCGTTGTGCAGGCCCCGCCGGCCCATGTCCAAGGCCTCGATCTGCTGCGGCGTCGAGCTGCGGATCGCCGAATAGTAGCTGTCGCAGATCATGAAGTAGTCTTTGATCACCCCCCGGAAGGGCGACAGCGACAGCAGGTGGCGCTTGGCGTAGTTCGGCCCGGCGATGTCGAAGGCCAGGCGGTTCTCGATCAGCGACAGCTTGATGTCGTACGGACCGCCCGCCGCCTCGGCCGGCTCGAAATAGTTGCCGTCCAGAAGGTCGAAGATCGCCACCTGGCGCTCCTGCTCCTGGTCGCGTGACGCAGCCGCGAGACTGTCCTCGTCGATCTCGATCGACTTGATCTTGTGGCTGGCGGAGTCGGCGGTGCTCATCTGAACGAAAGGTCGCGCGTCAGTCGGCGGAAGGCAACCGTATCGACGCCGACAAGGCGTGGGCGGGCAGCCCCTCGGCCTTGGCCAGGGCCACGGTGTGCGGCCCCAGGATGCCGAACGAGGCCGCGTCGCACTTCACGATCGAGGTGCGCTTGATGAAGTCGTAGATCGACAGGCCCGACTGGAAGCGCGCCGCGCGGCTGGTCGGCAGCACGTGGTTCGAACCGGCCACATAGTCGCCGATGGCCTCGGGCGTCAGGCGGCCGAGGAAGATCGCACCGGCGTGGCGGACGCGGTCGGAGAGCGCTTCCGGGTTCTCCATCGCGAACTCGACGTGCTCGGGGGCGATGGCGTCGACCAGGGCCGGGCTTTCGTCCAGCGGGGCGATGATCACCGCGCCGTGGTCGCGCCACGAGGCGGCGGCGTCCTCGCCAGTGGCCAGGGTCTTCAGGCGCGCGGTGACGGCGGCCTCGACGGCGGCCGCGTAGGCCTCGTCGTCGGTTATCAGGATCGACT
>JAEXJH010000190.1 GCA_023445955.1 Pseudomonadota bacterium | reverse complement strand
GGCTTCGTCCTCGCCAACCTGCTCGCCAACTATCCCGCGCCAGTGATCGGGGCAGGCGCGGCGCCGGTGCTGGGGTGGTTGTTGTCCGTGGGGCTGACGTTCTCCCCGCGAGCGGCTAAGCAGTCCTCATGACGACCCCGCCCGAACCTACCGCCCCTGAACCGACGGCAGGCGTGTTCTCCGGCCGCGAGCATCAGCTGCCCGTGCGCATCTACTACGAGGACACCGACTTCTCGGGGATCGTCTACCACGCCAACTACCTGCGCTATCTGGAGCGGGGGCGGAGCGACTTCTTCCGAATGGTCGGGATTTCGCACACCGCTCTGGCCAAGGCCGACACCGCGTTCGCGATCATCCACATGACGCTGGACTTCAAGCGCTCGGCGCGGATCGACGACGCCCTGGTGGTGCGCACGACCTACGACCGCGTGAAGGGGGCTCGGCTCTATGTCACCCAGCGCGTGACACGCGGCGACGAGGTGCTGATCGAGGCCAAGGGCGAGGCGGTCTGCATCACCCTGGACGGCCGCCCGCGGCGCCCGACGGCGGAAATGCTGGCGCAACTGGCGCCCTGGCTCGCCGCCGACGAGAACTAGAGCGATGATTTTCGGGATCCCCGTAAGATTGTCATAGTTTCACCCAAGCGTCGCTTCATGCCATACGGCGCGTAGTAAGACTTTTCAGACGCCCCAACGGAGCCAAACCCGCATGGACGCCTCGGCAGCCGCCCCGAATTTCTCGTTCTTCGCCCTGTTCATGCAGGCCGACTGGGTCGTGAAGGCCGTCATGATCGGTCTGATCCTGGCGTCGTTGGGCTCGTGGGCGGTGATCCTGGACAAGCTGTTCCGCTTCGCGAACCTGAACCGCGCCGCCGACCGCTTCGAGGAGCAGGTGTCGGGCGGGCGTTCGCTGGAGGACGTCGCGGGTGAAGCCGGCGCCAATCCGCGCCACGCCCTGCCGCGCATGCTCCAGGCGGCGCTGAAGGAATGGCGCGACGCCAAGGCCAAGGGCGCGATGAGCGAGAACCAGGCCGGTTTCCTGATCGCCCGCATCGACCGTATCCTGGACGCCCAGATCGCCCGTGAGAGCACCAAGGTCGAGGAAGGCCTGGGCAGCCTGGCCATCGTCGCCACCGCCAGCCCGTTCATTGGCCTGTTCGGCACGGTCTGGGGCATCATGCACGCCTTCCAGAACATCGCGATCTCGAAGAACACCTCGCTGGCCGTCGTGGCTCCGTCGATCGCCGAGGCCCTGTTCGCCACGGCCGTCGGCCTGATCGCCGCCATCCCGGCCTATATCGCCTACAACAAGTTCTCGACCGACGCGGGCAAGTACGCCGGCCGCCTGGAAGGCTTCGCCGACGACCTGTCGACGGCGATCCAGCGTCGCCTGTCGGATCGGGTCTAGTCCCATGGCGATGTCCTCCAATGACGCCTTCGCCACGGGCGGCGGCCGGGGTCGCCGTCGTCGCGGTCGCCGCGGCAAGGGCGCACTGTCCGAGATCAACGTCACCCCGCTGGTCGACGTCATGCTGGTGCTGCTGATCATCTTCATGATCAGCGCCCCGCTGCTGACCGCCGGCGTGCCGCTGGAGCTGCCCAA
The DNA here is from genome assembly GCA_023445955.1 of Pseudomonadota bacterium. Taxonomy (GTDB): domain Bacteria; phylum Pseudomonadota; class Alphaproteobacteria; order Caulobacterales; family Caulobacteraceae; genus Caulobacter. The sequence continues at coordinate 2,159 of JAEXJH010000190.1, read as the reverse complement.
GACCGAGGCCGCCGCCCTGCAGAACCAGGACGAGCCGATCACGGTGTCGATCAACCGCGAAGGCAAGATCTTCGTGGGCGAGAAGGAAATCCCCTTCGAGAACCTGGCGCCGGGCGTCACCGCCATCGCCGGCAGCGGTTACAGCAAGCCGATCTTCGTCCGCGCCGACGGCGGGGCGACCTATGCGGTCGTCGCCCAGGTGATGGCGGGCCTGTCGAATGCGGGCTTCAACAAGATCAACCTGATCACCGAGACGGGCGGTCCCTCCACGGGCGCGGCGCCGAAGGACGCCCAGCCGGAGGGCTCGGGCGACCTGCGGCCGGCTCAGTAGGCGCTGCATGAGCGCTCGCCGCGAACCCCAGATCTCTCCGGGCCTGCTGGCCTCGATCGCGCTGCACGGAGCCGTGGCGGCGCTGATCGCGTTCGGCCTGCCGTGGAAGTCGCAGAAGCCGATCACCATCGGCGAGTCGGTGCCGGTGACCATCGTCACCAACGGCCCGACAAATGTGCGTCCGGCCGAGCAGGCGCCCGAGGAGCAGACGGCCCAGGCGCCCGATCCCGTGCCGGAGGCCACCCCGCAGCCGCCGGCCCCGACGCCTGCGCCCACGCCCACCCCGGCCCCCGCGCCGCCGCCCAAGCCGACTCCGACGCCCAAGCCCGCGCCGACCCCGACGCCGGCCAAGCCGACCCCGACGCAGAAGAAGCCCGACACCGACTTCTTCGCCTCGCTGGAAGCCTCGATCGCCAAGTCCAAGAAGGCGACCGGCAAGCCGACCGCCAACGCCCCCAAGGGACCGGCCCGTGCGGAGACCTCGGTCTCGGCCCGCCCGGCCATGGGCGCGGCCACCGGCCTGTCGGCCGCCGCGCTGGGCCGCCTGCAGGGCGAGGTTCAGGACCGCTGGAACCCCAACTGCGAGGTCGAGGGCGGTTCGGACGTCAATGTCCGCGTGATCTTCGTCATCGGCCCGGGCGGTCGCGTGGTCGGCCAGCCAGAGTCGCCAGGCACCTCGTCGCCCAACCCCGTCGTCAAGGCGGCGTCGGACCGCGCCATCCGCGCGCTGTTCGCCGCCTCGCCGTTCGCCTATCTGCCGTCCGACCTGTACGGTCAGAAAATCGCCCTCAACTTCAACGCAAAAGAGGCCTGTTCGCGTTGATGCTGGGAAGGAAACACAAGGAGACCCCGATGCGCTTCAAAGCCCTGGTGCTCATGGCCGCCGCAGCCCTGCTGAGCGGTGCGGCCTTCGTCACGCCGGCCGCCGCGCAGATCGAGGTCAACATCAACTCCGGCGCGGTCAAGCCGCTGCCGATCGCCGTGCCGGCCTTCTCGGGCACGACGCGCGGGGCCGAGATCGCCCAGGTCATCACCGGTAATCTCGAGCGCTCGGGCCTGTTCCAGCCGCTGAACGTCTCGGCGGTCCCGGACAAGCTGCAGGACGTCAACGTCCAGCCGCGCTTCCCCGACTGGCAGGCGACCGGCGCCCAGGCGCTGATCAACGGCCAGGTCACGGTCGGCCCCGACGGCGGCTTGCGCGTCGACTTCCGCCTGTGGGACGTGTTCAGCCAGCAGCAGCTGCTGGGCCTGCAGTTCTCGTCGACGCCGGACAACTGGCGCCGCGTGGCCCACAAGATCAGCGACGCGGTCTATGAGCGCCTGACCGGTGAGAAGGGCTATTTCGACACCCGCGTGGCCTTCGTCGCCGAGAGCGGTCCCAAGCTGTCGCGCGTCAAGCGCCTGGCGATCATGGACCAGGACGGCGCCAACCCGCAGTACCTGACCGACGGCTCGTACATCGTGATGACGCCGCGCTTCTCCTCGACCAGCCAGGAACTGACCTACATGGCCCTGCGGCCGACGGGGTCGTCGATCTACCTGCTGAATCTCGAGACCAGCCGCCAGGAAACGGTCGGCAAGTTCCCGGGCATGGTGTTCGCGCCGCGCTTCTCGCCGGACGGCAGCAAGGTGGCCTTCTCGGTCGAGAAGAACGGCAACAGCGACATCTACCTGATGGACCTGCGCAGCCGCGCCACCACCCGCATCACCACCGACCCGGCCATCGACACCTCGCCGTCGTTCTCGCCGGACGGGACCAAGATCGCGTTCAACTCCGACCGCGGCGGCCAGGCCCAGCTCTATGTGATGAACACCGACGGCTCGGGCG
>JAEXJH010000189.1 GCA_023445955.1 Pseudomonadota bacterium | reverse complement strand
CGGCGGCGCAGGCTGACGACACGGTCGACGCCATCGTCGTGACCGGCATCCGCGCCGGCATCCAGAACTCGATCAACATCAAGAAGAACGAGACCTCGATCGTCGAAGCCGTCTCGGCCGAAGACATCGGCAAGCTGCCGGACGTGTCGATCGCCGAGTCGATCGCGCGCCTGCCGGGCCTGGCCGCCCAGCGCGTCAACGGTCGCGCCCAGGTCATCTCGATCCGCGGTCTCGCGCCCGACTTCACCACCACCCTTCTGAACGGCCGCCAGCAGGCCAGCTCCGGCGACAACCGCGCCGTCGAGTTCGACCAGTATCCGTCGGAACTGCTGAGCAGCGTCGTGATCTACAAGACGCCGGACGCCCAGGTCTCGGGCATGGGCCTTTCGGGCACTGCCGACCTGCGCACCGTGCGTCCGCTGCAATACGGCAAGCGCACCCTGGCGGTGAACCTGCGCGGCGAGAAGACCTCGGGCAAGAAGCTGAACGACGACTCCCGCAACACCGGTGGCCGCTTCAGCCTCAGCTACATCAACCAGTTCGCCGACGACACCATCGGCGTGGCTCTGGGTTACGCCCACCTGGATTCGCCGTCGCAGGTGAAGCGCTACAAGGCCTATGGCTACGAGGCCTTCCCGCCGGAATCGACGTCGCCGGACAGCGCCGACGGCGCTCTGATGCTGAACGGCCAGGAGATCATGGCCGTCTCGCGCAACAACAAGCGCGACGCCGTGATCGGCATTTTCGAGTACAAGCCCAACGACCGCATCCACTCGACGCTGGACCTGTACTACTCGACCTTCTTCCAGAAGGAGACGACGCGCGGCGCCCAGTGGTTCTCGAACCCCTATGCCGACGGCGTGACCTATTCGAACGTCACGACCGCCGACGTGGGCGGCTCGAAGTTCGCCACCGGCGGCACGCTGAACCACGGCGTGCCGATCCTGCGCAACGACTTCAACACCCGCCGCGACCAGCTGTTCTCGGCCGGCTTCAACAACGAATTCCAGCTGGATGAGAAGACCAAGCTGGTCGCCGACCTGTCCTATTCGTCGAACAAGCGGAAGGAACAGATCATGGAGACGTACGCGGGCTACGGCCGCGGCGTCGGCGGCGTCACCCCGGCCACGCCGGACGTGGGCCGCACCTATGACACCATCGGCTTCCAGGTCGCCGACGACGGCTTCTCGCAATATCACGAAGGTCTGAACTACGCCGACGCCAGCAAGGTCACCCTGGGCGACCGCGCCCCTTGGGGCGGCTGGGGTCACGACGGCGCCATCCGCTATCCGCACGTCAAGGAAGACGTCAAGGCGGTCGACGTCCACCTCGAGCGCGAGCTGGACGGCTTCGTCACCAAGCTGACGGGCGGCGTGAACTACACCAAGCGCGACAAGGGCAAGACCGTCTCGGACAACGACCTGTTCCTGAAGAACGGTCGCCAGCAGGTCTATGTCGACTCCGCCGACCTGGTCACCCCAACCAATCTGGGCTTCGCCGGCTTCGGCAATGTCCTCTCGGTCAACATCGGCGACGTCTGGAAGAAGTACTACAACTCCGCGCCGATCCTCGACGCCAACTACTACGACAAGAACTGGGACATCACCGAGGAGGTCACGACCGTCTTCGCCAAGGCCGACTTCCAGACCGGCGCCCTGCGCGGCAATGTCGGCGTCCAGGTGGTGCAGCAGAAGCAGCAATCGACCGGTGTCGTGATCAACGGCACGGCCGCCGGCCAGCCGATCGTCCCGACCAAGATCAACGCCAAGGACGACTACACCGACGTCCTGCCCAGCATGAACCTGATCTACGACCTGGGCGGCGGTCATCGCCTGCGTCTGGCCCTGTCGAAGACCATGGCCCGTCCGCGCATGGACGACATGCGCGCCAACGTGACGCCGGGCTTCAACGGCCTCGTCTGCTCCAGCCAGCCCTGCGGTCCGGGCACGACGGTCAATCCGTGGTCGGCCTCGGGCGGCAACCCGCACCTGCGTCCGTGGGAAGCCAAGGCCGCCGATCTGGCGTACGAATGGTACGTCAGCCCCGCGACCTATTTCTCGGTGGCCGGCTTCTACAAGAAGCTCGACACCTACATCTATCAGCAGTCGGGCACGTTCGACTTCACGGGTATCCCGCTGCCGCCGGGAGCCAACATCCCGGCCGGGACCGTCATCAACAACATCGGCCAGATCACCCTGCCGGCCAACGGCAACGGCGGTACGGTCAAGGGCGTGGAGTTCAGCGGCGCGGTCGAGTTCGGCCAGTTCGCCGAGATCCTGAAGGGCTTCGGCCTGCAGGGCAGCCTGTCGCTGACCAAGTCGAACCTGAACCCGACCACCAGCACCGATCCCAAGCAGGAGGTCCGCATCCCGGGCCTGTCGGGCACGGTCTACAACGTCACCGGCTACTACGAGCGCGGCGGCTTCCAGGCGCGCATCAGCCAGCGCTACCGCTCGGCCTTCAAGGGCGAAGTGGTGCAGCTGTTCGCCACCCGGGGCTTCACCGAGATCCTGGCCGACAAGCAGGTGGACGCCCAGATCGGCTACACCTTCAATGACGGTCCGCTGCAGAACCTCGGCGTCCTTCTGCAGGTCAACAACCTGACGGACTCGCCGTACCGCACGCGCCTGGGCCTCGACGGTGGCGGCACCAAGACGCAGAGCGGCGGTTCGCTGCCCGAGACCTACGAGAAGTACGGCCGTCAGATCCTGTTCGGCGTGAACTATCGGTTCTAAGCAAAGGGCTGAACCAGGTCGCGCTCCCCCGCGGCCAGGCTCGCCAGGCAAGAACCAATCGGAGGCGGGGTCGCCCAACGGCGGCCCCGACTTCTGAGCTCAACGGGAGGCGGGTGGTTGCAACCGCTCAAGAAGATACTGATCGCCGGCGGCGGGTCCGCAGGCTGGATGACGGCGGCGCTGTGCTCGCGCCTGTTCCAGGGTCTCTACGAGATCGTCCTGATCGAGTCCGAGCAGATCGGCACCGTCGGGGTCGGGGAAGCGACCATCCCCGCCATCAAGAAATTCAACGAGCTGCTCGGCATCGACGAGGACGACTTCCTGCGCAAGACGCAAGGATCCTTCAAGCTCGGGATCGAGTTTCGGAACTGGTATCGCAAAGGCGAGAGCTACCTGCACGGCTTTGGCGTGCTGGGCCAGGACCTGGGATGGCTGCGCGTCCACCAGTACTGGCTGCGCATGCGCGAGCTGGGCCGCGCGCCGGACTTCGACGACCTGTCGATCAACAACGCCATGGCGCTGCAGGACAAGTTCATGCGCGCCCGGGCCGACATGAGCGAGTCGCCGATCGGCCACATCGCCCACGCCTTCCACTTCGACGCCGGCCTCTACGCCAAGCACCTGTCGACCTACGCCCAGGCGCGCGGCGTCCAGCGGCGCGAGGGCAAGATCGTCGACGTGACGCTGCGGCCCGCGGACGGCTTCGTCCAGTCGGTGACCATGAACGACGGCGCGGTGATCGCCGCCGACTTCTTCATCGACTGCTCGGGCTTCCGCGGCCTGATCATCGAGCAGGCGCTGAAGACCGGTTACGAGGACTGGACTCACTGGCTGCCCGCCGACCGGGCCATCGCCGTGCCGACCGAGCGCTCGGAGCACTTCACGCCCTACACCCGCTCGACCGCCCATGACGCCGGCTGGCAGTGGCGCATTCCGCTGCAGCATCGCACGGGCAACGGCCACGTCTATTCCAGCCAATACATCGACGACGATGAGGCCGAGCGCGTCCTGCTGGCCAACCTGGACGGCGCCCAGCGCGCCAACCCGATGCGGCTGCGGTTCACGACCGGCAAGCGCAAGAAGATCTGGAACAAGAACTGCGTGTCGATCGGCCTGGCCAGCGGCTTCATGGAGCCCCTGGAGTCGACCAGCCTGCACCTGATCCAGTCGGCGGTGATCCGCATGGTCCGCCTGCTGCCGGACGGCGGCTTCGACCAGGCCAATGTCGACGAGTTCAATCGCCAGAGCGACTTCGAATACGAGCGCATCCGCGACTTCATCATCCTGCACTACAAGGCCACCGCCCGCGACGACACGCCGTTCTGGCGCTACTGCCGCGACATGGAGGTCCCCGCGACCCTGCAGCGGAAGATGGACCTGTTCCGCGCCAACGGCCGGGTGTTCCGCGAGGACGACGAGCTGTTCACCGAGGAGAGCTGGATCCAGGTGTTCCTGGGCCAGGGCGTGATCCCGAAGTCCTACGACCCGCTGGTCCGCGTCCACACCGACGAGGCCATCGCCACCCACCTCGCCAACATTCAGACGGTCATCGGCAAGTGCCTCGCCGTGATGCCCAGCCACGCCGAGTTCGTGGCCCGGGCGTGCCAGGCGCCGCCGCTGCCCGCCACCCCTGTTCCAACGCCCTAAAGCCTACACGGAGTAACGCCATGACGACCGCCGCCCAGCCTTCATCCGCCCTGCGGATCCTGTGCCGGACCACCGCCGCCGTGGCGTTGCTCGCCCTCGCTCCGATGTCGGGCGCCGTCGCCCAGACAATGCCGACCAAGGACAGCGCCCCCCTGGCGCCGCGCACGGGCGACGCCGCCTGGGCCCGCGCCGACGCCCTCGTCAAGCAGATGACGATGGACGAGAAGATCACGTATCTGCACGGCCTCTTCCCGCCGAACACCAAGCCGGCCCCGGCCGACATGATCCCCTCGGCCGGCTATGTGCCCGGCGTGCCGCGCCTGAAGATCCCCACCTTGCGGGAAAGCGACGCCAGCCTGGGCGTGGCCAACCAGGTCGAGCAGCGCAAGGGCGACGTCGCCACGGCCCTGCCGTCGGGCCTGGCCCTGGCCTCCACCTTCGAGCCGAAACTGGCCTATGCCGGCGGGGCGATGATCGGTTCGGAAGCCCGCGCCAAGACCTTCAACGTGCTGCTGGCCGGCGGCGTCAACCTGACCCGCGACCCGTGGGCGGGCCGTAATTTCGAATACCTCGGCGAAGACCCGCTGCTGGCCGGCGAGATGGCCGCCGAGCAGATCAAGGGCGTGCAGTCCAACCACATCGTCTCGACGATCAAGCACTTCGCCCTGAACGCCCAGGAGACCGGCCGCCACGTGATGGACGCCCAGATCGGCGAGGCGGACCTGCGCGAGAGCGACCTGCTGGCCTTCCAGATCGCGATCGAGAAGAGCAATCCGTCCTCGGTCATGTGCGCCTACAACAAGGTCAATGGCGACTGGGCCTGCCAGAACGACTTCCTGCTGAACAAGGTGCTGAAGCGCGACTGGAACTATCCGGGCTTCGTGATGTCGGACTGGGGCGCGGTGCACAGTACAACCAAGGCCGCGCTGGCGGGCCTGGACCAGCAGTCGGGCCAGGAGCTGGACACCCAGATCTTCTTCGGCGACGACCTGAAGGCCGCCGTGGCCAAGGGCGAGGTCAGCCAGGCTCGCGTCGACGACATGGTCCGCCGCATCCTGCACGGGGTGATCACCTCGGGCCTGATGGACAACCCGACGCCTGCGACCGCCCAGCCGATCGACTACGCCGCCCACGCCAAGGTCGCCCAGGCGGTGGCCGAGCGCGGCTCGGTGCTGCTGAAGAACGAGGGGAACCTGCTGCCCCTGGCCAAGACGGCCAAGAAGATCGTTCTGATCGGCGCCCATGCCGATGTCGGCGTGATCTCGGGCGGCGGCTCGTCGCAGGTGCGCTCGGTCGGCGGCGCGCCGGTCGAGATTCCGCTGAACGGCGGCGAGGCCGCCTCGTTCGTCCGCGTCACCTGGCACGCCTCCTCGCCGCTGGAAGCCATCAAGGCCGCCGCGCCGGGCGCGCAGGTCATCTATGTCGACGGCAAGGACCCCGCAGCCGCGGCGGCCGCCGCCAAGGACGCCGACGTCGCCATCGTCTTCGCCTGGCACTGGCAGACCGAGGCGCAGGACGCGCCCTCGATCGTTCTCCCTGAGAACCAGGACGCCCTGATCGACGCCGTCGCCGCCGCCAACAAGAACTCGATCGTGGTGCTGGAGACCGGCGGCCCGGTGACCATGCCGTGGCTGGACCGCGTCGGCGCGGTGCTGCAGGCCTGGTATCCCGGCCAGCGCGGCGGCCAGGCCATCGCCCGCCTGCTGTTCGGCGAGGTGAACCCCTCGGGCCGCCTGGCCATGACCTTCCCGAAGTCGGCCGACCAGGCCCCCCGCGCCAGCGCCCCGGGCTTCGCCGAGCAGGCCGCCATCGACGACGCCCGCCGCGCCGGCCAGAAGGTCGACGGCATCAAGGGCTTCGCCGTCCAGTATCCGGAAGGCGCCGCCGTCGGTTACCGCTGGTACGCGCAAGAGAAGCGCCAGCCGCTCTATCCGTTCGGCTACGGCCTCTCGTACACGGCCTTCGCCTACAAGAACCTCAAGGTCGAGGACGCGGCCGGCCTGACGGTCAGCTTCGACGTCACCAACACCGGCAAGGTGGCCGGCGCCGACACCCCGCAGCTCTACGTCACGGCCGGTAAGCGCAAGTCGATGGTCCGCCTGGCGGGCTTCGAGAAGGTCGACCTGGCGCCGGGCCAGACCAAGCGCGTGACCCTGACCGTCGAGCCGCGCCTCTTGGCCGACTACGATGTCGCCAAGCCGGGCTGGACGATCCCGGCGGGGTCCTACCCGCTTTATGTCGGCAGCTACGCCGGCGACATGGCCCTGACCGGCAAGGCCAGCCTCAAGGCCTGGTCGCGGAAGCCGTGATGCGCGTTCTGTCCTTCACCGTCGCCGCCGCGCTCGTCGCGGCGGCTCCCGCCCTCGCCGCG
>JAEXJH010000188.1 GCA_023445955.1 Pseudomonadota bacterium | reverse complement strand
CCGACTTCCTCGACTATCACGGCCTGCCGACCGACGGCCCCAACGCCTATGGCGGGCACGATCCGGTCATGTGGTACATCCACTGCACCTTCCACGTCGTGCTGTTCTACGGCGCGGTGTTCTGGCTGCTGGACCGGGTGCTGAAGCTGAAGAAGCCGGCCCTGGCCACGGCGATCACGGTCCTGGCCGTGGGCCTGCTGGGCCGCTTCGTCCTGCCGTTCTTCTTCGTGCCCGACTTCGGCCGTGCGCCGCTGGACATGGCGTCAGTGTTCAAGCACGCCCCGACCACGCACATGGCGACCTTCGCGCTGGCGGCGATGGCCGGGCTGCTGAAGGGCAAGGGCCGCATCGCCTTCACGGTCGCCGCGGCCGCCTACGCCCTGGCCAGCTCGCCCTTCTACACGATCGGCGACGCGGCCGTGCTGGCGCCGATCGCGGCGCTGGTGCTGTTCATGCCCAAGATCCCGTGGCCGCGCCTGCTATCCAAGCCGGTCTACATGATCGCTGGCGCGTCGCTGTTCATCTACCTGATCCACTTCAAGGTGCTGGGCGTCTGGCAGCGGGTCACAGACGCGCCGCTGGTCCTGGCCTGGATCGCGGCGATCGCGGCCGGCGTCGTCGGCTGGAGCTGTTGGAATTTCATGATGAAGCAGCTGCCCGCGATCTGGACGGCGATACGTCGCCTGGCGCCGCGCAAGGTCTGGTCGACGCGGGCGCCGGCCATCGGCTAGGGTTCCGCCGAACCATCGGCAGAGACCTCCATGACCCAGCTCGTCCGCCGCGCCGTGATCGGCGCCGCCCTCGCCCTGCTCGCCTCGACCTCGGGACTTTCTACGTCTGCTTGGGGCGCCGCCGGCAAGCCGCGCGTGGCGATCGAGACCGACAAGGGGACCATCGTCGTCGAGCTGGAAGACAAGAAGGCCCCGATCACGGCCGCCAATTTCCTGACCTATGTCGACCGCCATCGCTTCGACGGCGGCCAGTTCTTCCGCGCCAACCGGGCCAAGGGCGCGCCGGGCGCCGGCTCGATTCAGGGCCAGCCCAAGCCCTATGCGCGCCGCGCCCCGCCGATCGCCCACGAGAGCACGTTGAAGACGGGCCTCAAGCACACCGCCGGCGCCATCTCGATGGGCCGCGACGCGCCGGGCAGCGCCACCGCCGACTTCTTCATCTGCGCCAGCCCCCAGCCCTATCTCGACGCCAAGCCGGGCAAGTCCGACGCCGCCCAGGGCTACGCCGTATTCGGCAAGGTCGTGCAGGGCATGGATGTCGTGAAGAAGATCCTGGCCGGCCGCACCGACGGCCCGACCAACGTGCCGTCGATGAAAGGCCAGATCCTGAACCCGGCGGTGAAGATCATCTCGATGAAGCGTGTCGGTTGACGGACCGGGCGCGCTGGGCTTTTGATGGCCTCAGCGCGCTTCTGGAGCGCCGCCTGTCCGCGGCAAGGGAGATCCTCCCATCCAGCCTGACCTTCCAGGTATCTTACGAGCCTTCTTCCGGCCTTTCGTAAGCGGACGTTCGGCCATTGGAAGGAAGGTTTCCCATGAGCCGCGAGCTCACGACGAAGACGCACATCGAAACCCTGCGCAAGGACGCCAAGCGCTGGCTGAAAGCCTTGCGCGCTGGCGACGCCAAAGCCCGGACGCGGCTGTCGGCCATCTGGCCGGCCGCGCCTGCCGAACCCGGCCTACGCGACGCTCAGCACGCCCTGGCCCTGGAATACGGCCATGAGAGCTGGATCGCCCTGAAGGCCGCGATCGACGACCTGGCCATCGAACGCCAGAGCCGCAGCCAGCGGATCGAGCAGATCCTGCGCCACGGCTGGGACGGCGAGCCGGCCATCGCCCGCCGCATCCTCAAGCGCCATCCCGAGCTGGCTCGCGACAGCTTGTTCACGGCGGCGGCCTGCGGCGACCTGGAGACCGTCGAGCGGCATCTGGCGCGCGATCCGGACGCCGTGCGGCGCGTCGATCCGGTGCGCGGTTGGACCGCCCTGGCCCATGTCGCCTACGGACGCCTGGACGACGCCAACGGCCTAGCCATGGCGCGCCTGCTCCTAGAGGCCGGCTCGGATCCGAACTTCGGCTTCACCGACGACTGGGAAACGCCGTTCAAGGTGCTGACCGGCCCGATCGGCCTAGGCGAAGGCGCGAAATCCAGCCATCCGCAGGCCGAGGCCATGGTCGCGCTGCTGGTCTCGGCCGGAGCCGACGCCTACGACTCCCAGTCGCTCTACAACGTCTCGATCGTCGGCCACGACACCTACTGGTACGACGTGCTGTGGCGCCAGGCCGAGGCCGCCAGAAAGCTCGACGACTGGCGCGTGAAGGGTCCCAACCGGCTGGGCGAGCACCTGGGCTGCTCGACGCTGAACTACCTGCTGGGCAACGCCGTCGGCCAGAACCATGTGGGGCGCGCCCAGTGGTTGCTCGAGCGCGGCGCCGACGCCAACACGCCCCACGCCTACGAGAAGCGACCGGTGCTGGCCATCGCGCGGCTGTCGGGCTTTACGGCTTTGGCTGAGTTGCTGGAGGCTCATGGCGCGGGGCCGGTGGACCTGACCGGCGCGGACGCCCTGCAGACCCTGGCCGCCGCTGGGGATGAGGCCGGCGCCCGCGCCCTGGTCGCCGCCCAGCCGGCGGTGGTGCGCGCGCCGCGTCCCCTGCTTTCGGCGGCCGAGCATGGCAACGCGCCGGCGGTGGCCCTGCTGCTGGCCCTGGGCGCGGACGCGATGGCGGCGGACCATGACGGCATCACCCCGCTGCAC
>JAEXJH010000187.1 GCA_023445955.1 Pseudomonadota bacterium | reverse complement strand
GCTTACGCCCGCGCCGATGTTGGCGGCGTTGCCGCGGATCGGACCCCAGTTGAAGCTGCGATAGCCGAACTCGTTGGAGTCGGTCTCGCCGTAGGCGATCGAGGCCAGGGCGCCGAAGTTACCCCAGCGGTTGGAGATCAGGCCGACCACGCGCGGCGAGATCTTGTCGCCCGCGTTGCTGTTGCGCTGCCCCTTGGCCGACAGCACGGCCTTGAAGCCGGCATGGTCGAACGGCTTGGCGGTCTGCAGCTGCACGGTGCCGCCGATGCCGCCTTCGTCCTGCTCGGCCGCGTACGACTTCTGCACCGTCACGCGGTTGAACAGTTCCGAGGCGAACAGGCTGAAGTCGAAGGCGCGCGAGCGGCTGACGCCGCCGCGGTTGTCCATGCCCGAAGCCGTGTTGCCCAGCACTTCCATGCCGTTCAGCTGGGTGCGGGTGAAGTCCGGACCCAGGCCTCGCAGGGTGATCTGGCGGCCTTCGCCGCTGTCGCGCGAGATGGTCACGCCCGGGATGCGCTGCAGCGACTCCGCCAGGTTCAGGTCGGGGAAGGCGGCGATGTCCTCGGAGACGATCACGTCCACCGCGCCGACGGCTTTGCGCTTCAGGTCGCGGGCGTGCAGCAGGCTGTCACGGAAGCCGGTGACGACGATGGCGTCGACTTCCGAGACGTCGCTGGCGGCCGGCGCGGGCGCGGCGGCCGGCTCTGCAGCATGCGCCTGGGCCGCGCCCAGGAACGCGGCGACGGTCAGAGCCGTCGTGGTCAGAAGTTTGAACTTGGTTTGCATGGCCCCGATCCCTTGCGGTTTCCGCTTGCGCGATGACGGGACGGAGAGGCTTCCCCGTCGGTCGTCAGGCGGGGAGAGGCGCGGGGAGCATCGACGGGGACAGGTAATTTTGTGAAGTGTTTGCGACGGTTATCGCGATAAGTCCTTGTGCTGACGGCTTTACGCGGCGCGCTGACGATGCGCATCACGATGGCGCGCGGGCGCGGTTTTAGCTAAGACGCCCGCCATGCTGCGTATTTCGGAACTGAAGCTGCCGCTCGGCCACCCGCCGGACGCGATGAAGCCCGCCATCGTCGAGCGCCTGGGGATCCAGGCTAACGATCTGGTGAGCTTCGAGGTCGCGCGCCGCGCCCACGACGCGCGCCGCAAGGCGGCGATCCTGATGGTCTATTCCGTCGACGTCGAGCTGCGTGACGAGGCCGCCGTGCTGGAGCGCTTCAAGAGCGACAATCACGTCCGCGTCCGGCCCGACACCGACTACAGGTTCGTGGCCAAGGCGCCGGAGGGCTTCGACGGTCCGCGCCCGGTGGTCATCGGCGCCGGTCCCTGCGGGCTGTTCGCCGGCCTGATCCTGGCCCAGATGGGCCTGAAACCCATCATCGTCGATCGCGGCAAGGTCGTGCGCGAGCGCACCAAGGACACCTGGGGGCTGTGGCGCAAGAACGAGCTGAACCCGGAGTCCAACGTCCAGTTCGGCGAGGGCGGGGCGGGGACGTTCTCGGACGGCAAGCTCTACAGCCAGATCAAGGATCCCCGCTTCCTGGGCCGCAAGGTGCTGGAGGAGTTCGTGGCGGCCGGCGCGCCGGAAGAGATCCTGACCGAGGCCCATCCGCATATCGGCACCTTCCGCCTCGTGCACATGGTCGAGCAGATGCGGGCGCTCATCGAGAGCCTGGGCGGCGAATACCGTTGGCAGCACAAGGTCGAGGACTTCGACATCGAGGTCGCCGCCGACGGTTCGCGCCGGCTGAAGGGTTTGAAGATCGCCGGCCAGGACGACCTGCCGGTCACCCATGTCGTCATGGCTCTGGGTCACAGCGCCCGCGACACCTTCGAAGTCCTGTACGAGCGCGGCGTCCACATCGAGGCCAAGCCGTTCTCGATCGGCGTGCGCATCGAGCATCCGCAGTCGTGGATGGACAAGGCGCGTTTTGGGACCTGCGCCGGTCACCCTGACCTGGGCGCGGCCGACTACAGTCTGTCGCACCACTGCAAGAACGGTCGCACGGTCTACAGCTTCTGCATGTGCCCCGGCGGCACGGTGGTGGCGGCGACCTCCGAGCCTGGCCGGGTCGTCACCAACGGCATGAGCCAGTATTCGCGCAACGAGCGGAACGCCAATTCCGGCTTCGTGGTCGGCATCGACCCCGAGCGCGACTATCCGGGCCATCCGCTGGCCGGCATCGAGTTCCAGCGCAAGTGGGAGAGCCTGGCTTATGTGGCGGGCGGCTCGACCTACCAGGCGCCGGGCCAGAAGGTCGGCGACTTCATGGCCGGTCGGCCCTCGACCGAGCTGGGCGAAGTCGCGCCGTCCTACAAGCCGGGCGTCACCCTGACGGACCTGTCGGCCTGCCTGCCGGACTTCGTGATCGAGGCCATGCGCGAGGCGCTGCCGGTGTTCGGCCGCCAGATCGCCGGCTATGACCATCCCGACGTGCTGCTGACGGGCGTGGAGACCCGGACCTCGTCGCCGATCCGGATCACGCGCGGCAAGGACTTCCAGAGCCTCAACACCGCGGGCCTGTTCCCGGCCGGCGAGGGTGCGGGCTATGCCGGCGGCATCCTCTCGGCGGCGGTGGACGGCATCAAGGTCGCTGAGGCGGTGGCGCAAGCCTATATCGCCGAGGGCCTGCTGACAGGATCGGGCGCCGACGCCTGATCTAAGCGGGGCCATGGACAACGTTCTCGAGCTCCGCCAGTACAAGATCGTCCCCGGTCGCCGCGACGAGATGATCGACGTCTTCGAGCGCTGGTTCATCGAGAGCCAGGAAGCCGAGGGCATGCGCCTAGTCGGCCAGTTCCGCGATCGCGACGATGCGAACCGCTTCACTTGGATCCGCAGCTTCGCCGACATGGCGGCGCGCGAGCGCGGGCTCAACGCCTTCTACTTCGGTCCGGTCTGGCAGGCCCATCGCGACGAGGCCAATCCGCTGCTGTTGGACAACGACAACGTCCTGCTGCTGAAGCCCCTGACGCCCGAGCTGGCCTTCGCCGACACGGATCGGCGCGAGCCGCCCAAACCCGCGGGGCTGATCGTGGCGACCATCCTCTATCTCTGGAAGGACCCGGCCGAGGGCTTTGGTCAGCTGTTCGCCGAGCGGATCGCGGCGGCAGGCCTGCCAACGCTGGGCGTCTACGTCCCCGAAACAAGCGAAAACACCTTCCCGCGCTTGCCGGTGCGGCAGCACGAGAAGGTGCTCGCGTGGTTCTCGCGGGCCGAACACCAGGCCTGGCTGGCGGCCGATCCCGACATCACCGACGCTCAGGAGCGTCCGGCCCAGGTTCTGCGCCTGGACCCGACGCCCCGGTCGAGGCTGCGCTAGGCGACTTCGCTCACCTGCTCCAGCGTCGGGTAGTCCGTGTAGCCCTCGGCCGCGGGGGCGTAGAAGGTCGCCGGGACCGGCGCGTTCAGCGGCGCGTTCTTCTGCAGGCGCTCCACCAGGTCCGGGTTGGCGATATAGGCCTTGCCGAACATGACCGCGTCGGCCTTGCCGGCGTCGATCGCGGCGTTGGCGCTGGCCAGGTCGAACTTTTCGTTGGCAAAGTAGACGCCGCCGAAGGCCGCCTTCAGCGCCGGGCCCAAGCTGTCGGCCGCTTCATGCTCGCGGGTCGAGATGAAGGCGATCTTGCGCTCGCCCAGGGCCTTGGCGACGTAGCCGAAGGTGGCCGGCAGGTCGCTGTCGCTGATGCCGTGGCTGTCGGCGCGCGGGGCCAGGTGGACGCCCACGCGGCCTGCGCCGAACACCGAGACCACGGCGTCGGTGACTTCCAGCAGCAGGCGGGCGCGGTTCTCGATCGGGCCACCGTACTGGTCGGTGCGCTGGTTGGAGCCGTCCTGCAGGAACTGGTCGAGCAGATAGCCATTGGCGCCGTGGATCTGCACGCCGTCGAAGCCGGCGTCCTTGGCGTTCTGGGCGCCTTGGCGGAAGGCCTCGACCACGCCAGCGACTTCCTCGGTGGTGAGGGCGCGCGGGGTCGGGTAGGGGCGCTCGGGGCGCAGCAGGCTGACATGGCCCTTGGCGGCGATGGCGCTGGGGCCGACCGGCAATTCGCCGTTCAGGTGCTCAGGATCGGAAATCCGCCCGACGTGCCAGATCTGCATGAAGATGCGGCCGCCCTTGTCGTGCACGGCCTTGGTCACCTGCTTCCAGGCTTCGGTCTGGTCCTTCGACCAGATGCCGGGCACGCCGGCATAGCCGACGCCTTGCGGGGTGACGGGCACGCCTTCGGTGATCAGCAGGCCAGCCGAAGCGCGTTGGCCGTAATACTCGGCCATCAGGGCGTTGGGGGTGTGGGTCGGACCGGCGCGCAGGCGGGTCAGCGGCGCCATGACGACGCGGTTGAGAAGGGTCAGGTCGCCGACGCGCAGCGGGTCGAACAGGTTGGTCATCGCAGTATCCGTAGAAACGGGCGCCAACCCTCCGTCGGCGTCTGCGAAGCTAGGTGGGGCCTCCGTTTTCTATCGCAACCGCAACAGTCTCGATTTCGTCTGAAAGCGAGGCGGTCAAAATCTGAAAATCTAAAGCGGCTTCAGGTCCTGCAGCATGGTCGGGACCAGCTCCGACACCGTCGGGTGGATGTGTACCGCGCGTGAGATCGTCGTGTAGGGCGCCTTGGCGTACATGACGTCCAGCATGCCGTGGACGACCTCGTCGCCGTTCAGGCCCAAGATCGCCGCACCGAGGATCTCCTTCGTCTCGGCGTCGACGATCGCTTTCATGAAGCCCTGGGTCTCGCCTTTCTCGACGGCGCGACCGACGCGGGTCATCGGGCGCTGGCCGACCAGCAGCTTGCGGCCGGTGGCCTTGGCTTCGGCCTCGGTCATGCCCACGCGGCCCAGCGGCGGGTCGATGAACAGGCCATAGCAGTTGATGCGATCGCTGACCTTGCGGGGGTCATCGTCCAGCAGGTTGGCGGCGATGATCTCGAAATCGTTGTAGGCGGTGTGGGTGAAGGCGCCCTTGCCGTTGCAGTCGCCCATCGCCCAGACGCCCGGGATGCTGGTGCGCAGCTGGTCGTCCACGGTGACGTAGCCGCGCTTGTCGGTGGCGATCCCAGCCGCCTCTAGACCCAAGTCGTCGGTGTTGGGCTTGCGGCCCACGGCCAGCAGCACGTGCGAGCCGGTGACTTGCGGTGCGCCGGCCTCGCAGGTGACGTGAACACAGACGCCTTCGTCGCAGGGCGCGAAGCTGATGCACTCGGAATTGAGGCGGACGGTAATCCCCTCCGCCTCCAGGATCTCGCGGACGGCGTCGGAAATCTCCGGATCCTCGCGGCCGATCAGGCGCGGGCCCATCTCGACCACGGTCACCTGGCTGCCGAAGCGGCGGAACATCTGGGCGAATTCCAGTCCGATATAACTGCCGCCGACGATGACCAAGTGCTCGGGCAGCGTATCCAGCTGCATCATCCCGACATTGGTCAGGAACGCGATGTCGCCCACGCCCGGCATGTCCGGCACGTTGGCCCGGCCGCCGGTGTTGAGGAAGATCTTCGGCGCGGTCAGCAGGCGCTCGCCGACGCGGATGGTGTCGGCGCTCTCGAAGCGGGCGTGGCCCTGAATGACCGTGACGCCCTTCATGCCGCGCAGCCACGTCTCGACATTGCCGCGAGCGTTGCGGACCACCGTCTGCTGGCGCTCCTTGACCCGTTTCATGTCGACGCCGACCTCGCCCTGCAGGACGACGCCGTAGTCCGCCGCGCGACGAGCCAGATGCGCGGCGTAGGCGCTGGCGACCAGGGTCTTGGTCGGCATGCAGCCGGTGTTGACGCAGGTGCCGCCGAAGTCCTTGCGCTCGACCATCGCCACGGTCCAGCCGGCGGCGCTGAGGCGTCCGGCCAGGGAGGGACCGGCCTGGCCGGCCCCGATGATGATGGCGTCGAAGGCTTCGGCGGCGGCCATGCTCAGATCACCGACTTGGCGGCGAAGAAGATCGCGAATGCGCCGATGACGGCGATGGCGTCCTCGATCAGGGCGGCGGGCTGGTCCTTGCCGAACCGGGCGGCCAGGCGTCCGCGGAACTCGGCGCCGACGAACGTGCCGATCACCGCGCCGATCGCGCCGATGACCATGCCGCGCAGCCAGTGGGTGCCGGGCATCATCAGGGCCGCGCCGGCGAAGGCGCCGGTCAGCACGCGGGTGATGAACTGCTGCGGAACCTTGCGGCTGGGCGTCTTGGGATGCTGGTCGGCGATCAACTCCAGCGCGGCCAGGGCGCTGAAAGCCAGCACCGAGACGAGGCCCCCCAGCCAGGCCAGCGGATAGCCGGCCAGCGGCAGCCAGCCCAGGCGCGCAGCCCAGGCGGCGGCGGCCGGCGCGGTCATGGCGCGCAGGCCGGCGATCATGCCGATCAGCAACGCGAGAACGTAGAGCAACATGGAAGACTCCCCCTTACATTGAGGTTGGGACACTGGCTTGGGTTGAGACCAGACCGCAAGAGCGAACGGCGCTATTGAAGCTTCCAACCGCTTTTGGCGCGATCGGCGCATCGATACTGACAGCAGGCTGGCAACAGGCCATCCCTAGAACGGTGTCCGACGAAACACCGCGAGGCGCTCACCATGCTCAAGACCCACACCGGCAGCTGCCACTGCGGCGCCGTCCGCTATGAAGCCGACGTCGATCTGGAGGCCGGGACCGGCCGCTGCAACTGTTCGATCTGCGCCAAGACCCGCAGCTGGGGCGTGCTGATGAAGCCGGACGCCTTCCGCCTGCTCGCCGGCGAAGACCGCCTGGGCGACTACCAGTTCGGGACGATGAGCGGCCATCACCGCTTCTGCGCGACGTGCGGCGTGCGCATTTTTGGACACGGCCATGTCGCCGAGCTGGGCGGCGACTTCGTCACGATCCAGGTCGCGACGCTGGACGACGTCACGCCCGACGAGCTGGCGGTCGTTCCCATCAACTATGGCAACGGCCGCGACAATCTATGGTGGGAGCAGCCCAGCGCGGCCGAGATGAAGTATCTCTAGGCGGCTTGCTTCATCGCTTCCGGGCCAAAGCCGGGACGCCAGCGCACGCAGTTGGGCGCCGACAGGTCGACATCGAACTGACGGCCGTGGCTGGCGAGGGCGTTCTGCTTGGGCGGCGACAGCTTCTGCCAGGCCTTGCTGGCGGCCCAGTAGGCCGGCTTCAGGGCTTCGGGCACGCTCGCGGCCTTAGGGTTCAGGCCCAGTTCGCGGCGCAGGCGGCCGTTCACGCAGTGGACGCCGTTCTTCAGCATCGAGCGGCGGGTGGTGTATTCGACCGACACCGAGACGTTGGTGTTGTCGCCGTTGACCACGCGGTGCGGCGCATGGATCGGCCACGAGACCGCCTCGCCCGGCGCCAGCGGCACGGCGACAGCCTCGGCTTCCATCCACGGCTGGTAGGGCAGGTCGCTGAGCGTTTCCTTCAGCAGGATGGCCTCCAGCGAGCGCTCCGAGATCAGCTCTTCCTTGGTCGGGTAGACGTACATCGTCTTCTCGCCCCGCACGTGCCACAGCATGGTCTCGGCGGCGTCGACGTGCAGGAACACGCCCATGCGGGCGCTGGAGATCAGGATGGCGGCGCTGCCGCGCAGCACCTGTATACCGGTCTGCTTGGTGAAGTCGGCCATGACCTTGTCATAGACCGGGCGATACTTCGGGTGGTCGATCATCGCCGTGCGCGGGCTGATCCACAGGCGGCCGCGACGGGCCGCCTCGACCAGCTCGGCGCCCGAGAGGCCGTTGGCGTCACCCGCGATCCAGCGCTCGGCCGGCGGCGGATTTTCACGCATG
>JAEXJH010000186.1 GCA_023445955.1 Pseudomonadota bacterium | reverse complement strand
CGCCCCGCGCTTCCAACGCGCGGGCGGGCAGCTCGCCGGCCATGGCGCGCTTGAAGTCGCTGGCGTGGGTCGAGGCGGCCAGCTTGGCTTCCCAGGCCTTGCGGACCTTGGCGCCGCGACGGCCGACGCTCTTCCAGGCCGTGGCGATGTCGCCCGGCACGGTGAAGGGCTCGGCGTCCCAGCCCATGGCGACGCGGGCGTCGCGGATCTGGTCGTCGAACAGGGTGTAGCCGTGGCTGTGGGGGTCGCCTTCTTTCGGACCCGCGCCCTTCGAGATCAGCGTCTTGCACGCGATCATGGTCGGGCGGTCCTGCTTGGTCGCCCAGCGCAGGGCGGCGGCGATCTTGCTGTGGTCGTGGCCGTCGACGACCTTCACGGCCCAGCCGGCGGCCTTGAAGCGGGCGACCTGGTCGCCGGTCTCGGCGATGGTGGCCTCGCCGTCGATGGTGGTGTTGTTGTTGTCGAACAGCACGGTCAGCTTCTTCAGGCGCAGGCGGCCGGCGATGCTGATGGCTTCGTGGCTGACGCCCTCCATCAGGCAGCCGTCGCCGGCGATTACCCAGGTGCGGTGGTCGACGAGGTCAGCGCCGAAGCGGCCGGCCAGATGGGCTTCGGCCATCGCCATGCCGACGGCCGTGGCCAGGCCCTGGCCTAGCGGACCCGTCGTGGTCTCGACGCCGGGCGTGTGGTGCACTTCCGGGTGGCCGGGGGTCAGCGAACCCCACTGACGGAAGTTCTCGATCTCCTTCATCGTCACGGCCTTGAAGCCGGTCAGGTGAAGCAGGGAATAGAGCAGCATCGAGCCGTGGCCCGCCGACAGCACGAAGCGGTCGCGGTCGTGCCAGTTCGGCTGGCTCGCGTCGAACTTCAGGAACTTGCCCCACAGGACGGTCGCCACGTCGGCCATGCCCATCGGCATGCCTTGGTGACCGGACTTGGCCTTGTGCACGGCGTCCATGGAAAGGACGCGGATCGCGTCGGCCATCTTGATGGGCGAAACGGGCATGGGAGCTTCCGTCTTTGTTATGTTTTGCAGGGCTGCGCGAGGGGCGCACTCGCATGGGCGGCCCCGGGGGTCAACCCGCGCGGGGCTTCTGGCGACATGTTGAGGACGCTATGCAACATCGTCCGGTGGCGTTATAGCTGGATGCAGACTTATGCTCACTTTTAGCATAACCCTGAAAGGCCGGTTCCTTGGGTAGTCCGTCGTTCTTCTCGCCCTATCGCCATGGCTTCATCCGTGTCGCGACCGCCGTTCCCAAGGTGAAGCTGGCCGATCCGGCGACCAATGCGCAGAGCGTGCTGGCCCTGGCCCACGAGGCGCACGGGGCCGGCGTGGCGGTGATCGTGTTCCCGGAGCTGGGCCTGACCGGCTACACGATCGACGACCTGCTGCAGCAGGATGTGCTGCTGGATGCGGTCGAGGCGGCGATCGCCACCCTGGTCGAAGCGAGCGTGGACCTTTCGCCGATGATCGTGGTCGGCGCGCCCCTGCGCGACGGTGGGCGGCTCTACAACACCGCCGTGGCCATCCAGGGCGGCAAGGTGCTGGGCGTCGTTCCCAAGAGTTTCCTGCCCAACTACCGCGAGTTCTACGAGCGTCGCTGGTTCACGCCGGGCGCGGGGGTGACGGGCAAGAGCCTGACCCTGGCCGGCCAGGCCGTTCCGTTCGGGACCGACGTCCTGTTCTGCGGCGAGGGCGTCACGCCCTTCACGGTCGGCGTCGAGATCTGCGAGGACGTCTGGACGCCCACTCCGCCCAGCACCGCCCAGGCGATGGCGGGCGCGGAAATCCTGCTGAACCTGTCGGCCAGCAACATCACCATCGGCAAGTCCGAGACCCGCCGCCTGCTGTGCGCCAGCCAGTCGTCGCGGATGATCGCGGCCTATGTCTATTCGGCGGCCGGAGCGGGCGAGAGCTCGACGGACCTGGCCTGGGACGGCCATGTCGACATCCACGAGATGGGCGCCCTGCTGGCCCAGAGCCCGCGCTTCTCGACCGGTCCGGCCTGGACGTTCGCCGACATCGACGTCGATCGCCTGCGCCAGGAGCGTATGCGAGTCGGCAGCTTCGGCGACGCCATGGCGCTCTCCCCGCCCAAGGTCCCGTTCCGGATGGTGCGGTTCGCCTTCGAGCCGCCGGCCGGTGACCTCGCTCTGGCCCGGCCGATCGAGCGCTTCCCGTTCACCCCGTCCGATCCCGCCAAGCTGCGCGAGAACTGCTACGAGGCCTACAACATCCAGGTCCAGGGCTTGGCGCGGCGGCTGGAGGCCTCGGGCCTGAAGAAGCTGGTGATCGGCATCTCGGGCGGCCTCGACTCGACCCAGGCGCTGCTGGTGGCGGCCAAGGCGGTCGATCAGCTGGGCCTGCCGCGGACCAACATCCTGGCCTACACCCTGCCGGGTTTCGCGACCTCGGATCACACGAAGAACAACGCCTGGGCGCTGATGCGGGCGATGGGCGTGACCGCCGCCGAACTCGATATCCGTCCGGCCGCGACCCAGATGCTGAAGGACCTCGACCACCCGTTCGGGCGCGGTGAGCCGGTCTATGATGTGACCTTCGAGAACGTGCAGGCGGGCCTGCGCACCGACTACCTGTTCCGCCTGGCCAACCACAACGGCGCGCTGGTCGTCGGCACCGGCGACCTGTCGGAGCTCGCCTTGGGCTGGTGCACCTATGGCGTCGGCGACCACATGAGCCACTACAACCCCAACTGCGGGGCGCCCAAGACGCTGATCCAGCACCTGATCCGCTTCGTGGCCCATTCCGGCGATGTCGATGCGGCCACCACGGCGCTGCTGGAAGACATCCTGGCGACCGAGATCTCGCCGGAGCTGGTGCCGGGCGAGGTGACCCAAGCCACCGAGAGCTTCGTCGGCCCCTACGCCCTGCAGGACTTCAATCTCTACTACATGACCCGCTACGGCATGGCGCCGTCCAAGATCGCCTTCCTGGCCTGGACCGCCTGGCGCGATGCTTCGAGCGGCGGCTGGCCGGTCGGCCTGCCGGAGAACGCGCAGAGGGCCTACGACCTGGCCGAGATCAAGAAATGGCTGGCGCTGTTCCTGAAGCGGTTCTTCGCCAACCAGTTCAAGCGCTCGGCCGTGCCGAACGGGCCGAAGATCTCGTCGGGCGGCGCGCTGTCTCCGCGCGGCGACTGGCGGATGCCGTCGGATGTCACCGCTGACGCCTGGCTGGCGGAATTGCACGCGGGCGTGGCGGACTGAGGAAAACTCTTCGTTCCTTCACGCTTTGCCTTTAAGCACCCATCGCAATAACGCCCTATCAGGGGTGAAAACTTGAAGTCGCGTGGGGCGAAATCTTGAGTGCGATCTATCCGGTAATCCTGTGCGGCGGTTCGGGCACGCGTCTGTGGCCCGCATCGCGTAGCGACCAACCCAAGCAATTCCTGAAGCTGGTCGGCGATCGCTCGTCCTTCCAGGAGACCGTCCTGCGGGTGAAGGACATCCCGGGCGTCGCCGAGATCGTCATCGTCACCGGCGAGGCCATGGTCGGCTTCGTCGCCGAGCAGACCGCCGAGATCGGCGTCTTCGTCACCATCCTGGTCGAGCCCGAGGCCCGCGACAGCGCCCCGGCCGTAGCCGCCGCCGCCGCCTATGTGGAAGGTCAGGACCCGGACGGCGTGGTGCTGATGCTGGCCGCCGACCACCACATTGCCCAGCCCGAGATCTTCGGCGAGGCCGCCGTCACCGCCGCCAGGGCTGCGGCGGAAGGCTATATCGTCACCTTCGGCGTGCAGCCGACCGTGCCGGCCACCGGCTTTGGCTACATCCGCCCCGGCGCGCCGCTGCTGGACGGCTCGGTCAACGCGGTCGCCGCCTTCGTCGAGAAGCCCGACCAGGAGACGGCCGAGCGCTATTTGCTGGAAGGCTATCTCTGGAACAGCGGCAACTTCGCCTTCAAGGCCGCGACCCTGATGGGCGAGTTCGAGGCGTTCGAGCCCACCGTCGCCGCCGCCGCCAAGGCTTGCGCCGCGGCGCTGGAGCTGGAGGCCGGAATCGGCCGCCTGGATCGCGAGCTGTTCGCCCAGGCCAAGAAGATCTCGCTCGACTATGCTGTGATGGAGCACACGAAGAAGGCCGCCGTGGCCCCGGCCGCCTTCGCCTGGTCGGACCTGGGCGCCTGGGACGCGATCTGGGAAGCCTCGGTCCGCGACAGCGACGGCAACGCCCAGGACGGCGACGTCGATTTGCACAACGCCTCGAACGTCCTGGTCCGTACGACCGGGCCTTATGTCGGCGTGATCGGCATCAGCGACATCGTCGTGGTGGCCGAGCCGGACGCCGTGCTGGTCTGCCACCGCAAGGACAGCCAGGCCGTGAAGGTCCTGGTCGACGGCCTTAAGGCCAAGGGCCGGTCGATCGCCTCGCGCAAGAGCGCTTCGCCGAACGGGACCGAGACCCTGGTCTCGACCAGCGGCTTCGACGTCGAGCTGCGCCGCGCGCCGGCGGGCGAGACGATCGTCCTGCCGGTCTCGACCGTGCAGCTGCTGGAAGGCGTGCTGGAGATGGACGGCGACGTCTACACCGCCGGCGCTCTGATCCCGCTGGACGCCGAGGTCCGCGCCCGCGCCATCGGCGCGGCCACGCTGCTCGTTACGAAACCGCGCTGACCGCCCGGTCCAGCTCCGCGATCGCCAGAGAGATGTGGTAGAAGGAGCTGGCCGGCGCCGGCTCCTCCACGAACGTCTCGTCGGGCTGGTACTTGTCGCGCCATAGACCCTGAACCGGCGTGCGCAGATAGGTCATCAGGCCCTCCGCGCCGGCTGCGGCCATATTCCACCAGCGCGCCTCGCCCGTGATCTGGGCGGCCAGCACCGAGGCCTTGATCCGCTCCGTCTGCGGCCAGAGGCGGGCGCTGTTGTCATGGATCGAGAAGTCGTCCAGCAGCGCGTTGATCGCCACGCCGCGCTCCAGATCGACGCCATGCGCCTCGCCGGCCTCGATCATCTTCAGGGCGGCGGCGATCGCCTCGTCGCGGCCGGCCAGCTTGCCCCAGCGCAACAGCAGCCAGCCCCACTCGAACTGGTGGCCCGGTTCGCAGATGCGACCCTCGACGCCCGGCGCGGGGTTCCAGTCGAGATCGAAGAACTCGCGGATCTGGCCGCTGTCGGCGTGAATGAACTTGGTGAGCGCAAGACCACCGATCTCGTCGGCCAGGATGCGCCACCGCGGATCATCGTCGACCTCGTTCCAGGCCAGCATGGCCTCGAACAGGTGCATGTGCGGGTTCGATTGCAGCGGCGTGGTCGGCGGGTTGGTCTGGTGAAAGCCGCCCAGCGGATGCTTGCGGTCGGCGTAGAGCTTTTCAAGGACATGGACAGCGACCGCCCGGGCCTCGGCCTTGCGCTCCGGCAGCGCCTTGGCCACCGCCGCCAGGGCGAACAGGGCGAAGGCCTGGTCATAGGGATCGGCGGTGTCGTCCAGGCTTTCGCCGTTCGGCCCGACCAGGGCGCGGAACAGGCCGTCGGGGCGGCGGTAGGCCTTCAGGTAGAAGGCCAGGCCATGCTCGACGGCGTCACGCCAGGGGCCAGTCCA
Organism: Pseudomonadota bacterium; assembly: GCA_023445955.1. GTDB lineage: Bacteria > Pseudomonadota > Alphaproteobacteria > Caulobacterales > Caulobacteraceae > Caulobacter. The sequence continues at coordinate 6,876 of JAEXJH010000186.1, read as the reverse complement.
GCCCAGCTCGCCGGCAAGTGCGTAGGAGAAGATCTGGCGCGGCAGCACCCGGCCCCGGCGCGGACCGTCCACGGGCTGGCCGTCCAGGTCGATCTTTTCGAAGAAGCCGCCCTTCACGTGATCGGCGCCCGTTTCCCACCACATCGGATAGGCCGCTTCCAAAGCCCAGGTCTTAAGGCGGTCGCGCAGGCGGGCGGCGTCGGTGAGGGCGTTCGTCATGGGCTGCATTTCTAGGGAGCTTGGGCGACAAGGCCAAGACGCCGGCATGGTCTTTCGACGCGGCTCAGGGTAGTGCTCGCGCCATGACCAGTCCTGCCGCCCTCCCTCCTCTGAAGGCCGTGTTCCTGGATCGGGACGGCGTGCTGAACGTCGACCATGGCTACGTCTCCGACCCCGCCAAGCTGACCTGGATCGACGGCGCCCGCGAGGCGGTGGCGGCGATGACCCAGGCGGAGCTGAAGGTGTTGGTCGTCACCAACCAGTCGGGCATCGGCCGGGGCTATTTCGACGAGGCGCAGATGGACCGGTTCCACGCCGCCATGCAGGACCAGCTGGCCGCGCTGGGCGGGCGGATCGACGCCTTCTATCATTCGCCGTTCCACGAGACGGCCGTGGTCGAGCAGTTTCGGATCGCCGACCACCCGGACCGCAAGCCCAATCCCGGCATGATCCTGCGAGGCCTGTCGGACTGGAGCCTGACGCCGGATGAAGCCGTGATCATCGGCGATCGCCATATCGACGTAGAGGCCGGCAATCGGGCGGGCATGCCGGGCTACCTGTTCAAGGGCGGCAGCCTGCGGGCCTTCGTCGGCCAGGTTCTGGGCGACCGCGTTCCCGCCTTGAAATGAGGATCCTGCAGTTCGGCAAGACCGGCCAGGTCGCCACCGCCGTCCAGGCCGCCGCTCAAGGGCGAGCCGAGGTGATCGCGCTCTCCCGCGCCGACTGCGACTTGGAAGACCCGCAGGCCGTGCGCGCCGCGATCCTGGCCGCCGACTGCGACCTTGTGCTCAACACCGCCGCCTTCACGCACGTCGACCCGGCCGAGGCGCGGCCGGACGAAGCGTTCGCCGTCAATGCGACCGCGCCCGGCGCCATGGCCAGCGCCTGCGCCGAGCGCGGCTTGCCGTTCGTGCATCTGTCGACCGATGCGGTGTTCGACGGCCTCACCGACCGGGCCTATGTCGAGACCGACCGCGCCGAGCCGATCAATGTCTATGGCCGCTCCAAGCTGGCCGGCGAGCAGGCGGTGCTGGCCCATCCCAAGGCGGTGGTCCTGCGGATCTCGTGGGTCTTTTCCCGCTACGGCCGAAACTACGTCAGCTTCATGCTGAAGCTGGCCCGTGAGCGCGAGGTGCTGAAGGTCGTCGCCGACCAGTTCGGCACGCCGACCGACGGCGAGGCCCTGGCCGATTTCCTGGTCGCCACCGCGCCGCGCTGGGCCGCCGCCTCGGCGCAGGACCCGGTCTTTGGCCTGTTCCACTTCGCCAACGCCGGCGAGGCCAGCCGCTTCGACTTCGCCAAGACCGCCATCGACCGCGATCCTTATGCAAGGGCGCGGCTGGAGCCGACCACCCAGGCCGCCTTCGCCGAGCCGGCCCCGCGTCCGCCGCGCTCGCCGCTCGACACGGGCAAGCTGCAGGCCGTGTTCGGCTTCACGCCCGAGCCCTGGCGCGTGGCGGTCGAGCGCACGGCGGACCGGCTAATCGCTGGCGCGCAGGGGCTGCTCGCGATAAACCCAGGCCCAACTTCTCCATAAGAAACCGCGCAGAGACCCATGCAGATCTTCCTCGACAGCACCGACACCAAGGTGATCGCCGACCTGGCCTCGACCGGCCTGATCGACGGCGTGACCACCAACCCGACCCTGATCGCCAAGTCGGGTCGCCCGATGCTCGAGGTCATCGCCGAGATCTGCGACATCTGCCCGGGTCCGATCAGCGCCGAAGTGGCCGCCACCACGGCCGACGCCATGATCGCCGAAGGCAAGAAGCTGGCCGCCATCGCCCCGAACGTGGTGGTGAAGATCCCGCTGACCCGCGACGGCCTGATCGCCTGCGCCGCCTTCGCCGATGAAGAGATCAAGACCAACGTCACCCTGTGCTTCTCGCCGACCCAGGCCCTGCTGGCCGCCAAGGCTGGCGCGACCTTCATCTCGCCGTTCATCGGCCGCCTGGACGACTATGGCTTCGACGGCATGGACCTGATCCGCGACATCCGCGCGATCTACGACAACTACGGCTACGAGACCGAAATCCTGGCGGCCTCGGTGCGCAACGCCGCCCACGTCAAGGAAGCCGCGATCATCGGCGCCGACGTCGTGACGATCCCGCCGGCGGTGTTCGCCGAGCTTTACAAGCACCCGCTGACCGACAAGGGCCTGGAACAGTTCCTGAAGGACTGGGCCTCGACGGGCCAATCGATCCTGTAAAAGCCTGACGTGCTTCCGGGCGAGCCCAGGGCTCGCCTGGAGCGCGAATAAGTGATCACAGTTTATTTCGCAGCGGCGAAGCTGGTTCGCAAATGCGAGTTCGTGCGTTAAGCCTTGGTCCGTTCACAGAGGGCCGCGCTTATGGTTCCGACGACTGCTGAGACCGAAGTCCGCCTGGCCGGCCCCGAAGAGGCCGACCGCTTCTCGCGATTCCTGCAGGTCTTCCTCTCGGCCAACGGCTTTCCCTTCGTGATCGTCCACGACACGCCCGAGCACTTGGGCCAACAGCGCCGCGTGGTGTTCGAGGACGTCTGCCTGTCGAAGAAGTTCGCCAGCGAGTGGCTGAACCAGCGCGGCACGCTCGGCACGGCCTAGAGGCGGGCCCGCATCCGTCAGCCAGATCAAGCTACGGCGGGCGTCGGCCGGATCGCGGTCACGGGTCAGCAGGCCCTTGTCCACCAGGTGATCGGCCATCTCGGTCAGGGTGCTGGGCGCGCGATCGGCGGCGGCCAGATGGTCCAGCAACGCCACGGTCTCGGGCGACAGGCGTTCGCGCTTGTCCCGCACCCGCCGGACGGCGGCGCGTTAGGTCGCGCGGAACAGATCCTCGAATTCGGCGGCGAAGGCATCGGTCATGAAGCGACGCTATGAGGGGCCCGATCCTTCGTAAATCCCGAACGAGCACCCCATATGCGACGGCCCGGCGCCTCTTTCCTTCGTTCGTGAAACAGGCCTAGCTAGGGGAAATCGTTTCACCTGCCGGCGGAGCTGCGCCATGAACGACCTCAAATCCGGCCTTCCGGGCATTGCGGGTTCCGCCCTCGACTTGATCGGCCGCACGCCCATGGTCGAGGTCAAGCACCTCGACACCGGCGTCTGCCGGCTGTTCCTCAAGCTGGAGAACCAGAACCCCGGCGGCTCGATCAAGGACCGCGTCGCCCGCTCGATGATCGAGGCGGCCGAAGCTGACGGCCGGCTGAAGCCCGGCGGCACGATCATCGAGGCGACGGCCGGCAATACGGGCCTGGGTCTGGCGCAGGTCGCGACGATGAAGGGTTACAAGCTGATCCTGATCGTCCCCGACAAGATGGCGCGGGAAAAGATCCTGCACCTGCGGGCCATGGGCGTGGATGTGCGCCTGACCCGCAGCGACGTCGGCAAGGGCCACCCGGAATACTACCAGGACATGGCCCAGAGCCTGGCCCAGTCGATCCCCGGCGCGCTCTACGCCAACCAGTTCGAGAACCCGGCCAATCCGCTGGCCCACGAGACCACGACGGGGCCCGAGTTGCTGACCCAGATGGACGGCGACATCGACGCCATCGTCGTCGGCGTCGGCTCGGGCGGCACGCTGACGGGCATCGGCCGCTACATGAAGGCCCATTCGCCCAAGACCAGGATGGTGCTGGCCGACCCGGTCGGCTCGATCCTGCGCGACTATGTCGAGACCGGGACTTTTGGCGAGGCCGGCAGCTGGATCGTCGAGGGCATCGGCGAGGACTTCATCCCCGACAACGCCCAGATGGATCTGGTCTCGCAGGCCTATTCGATCAGCGACCGCGAGAGCGTCGACACCGCCCGCCTGCTGCTGAAGAAGGAAGGCATCCTGGCCGGCTCGTCCTCGGGCTGCCTGCTGGCGGCGGCGCTGAAATACTGCCGCGAGCAGACCGAGCCCAAGCGGGTCGTGACGCTCGTCTGCGACACGGGTTCGAAGTACCTGACCAAGATGTTCAACGACTTCTGGCTGGCGGCCCACGGCTTCGACGGCCGCGAGCTGCACGGCGACCTGCGCGACCTGATCGCCAAGCGCTACGCCGAGGGCGGGGTGATCGCCATCGGTCCGGAGGACACCCTGCTCACCGCCTATAACCGCATGCGCTCGAGCGACATCAGCCAGCTTCCGGTGGTCGATCACGGCAAGCTGGTCGGCATCCTCGACGAAAGCGACGTCCTGGCTGCGGTCGAGGCTGGCGACGAAGCCCCGCGCTTCAAGACCCTAGTCGGCGCGGCCATGACCCGCGCGGTCAACACCCTGCAGGCTCACCAGTCGGTCGATGACCTGCCCGAGGTGTTCGATCGCGACGAGGTGGCCCTTGTGGTCGACGGGGAGGAGTTCCTGGGGGTGATCACCAGGGTCGATTTGATCAATCACCTGCGCTTGAGCGCCTAACACCCTGCCACAACAACCTCGTCCTTCGACAAGCTCAGGATGAGGTTGTTGAATGATGCTCAGTAGCCCTCATCCTGAGCCTGGCGAAGGACGAGGGCGGCCCCACAGGACTTTTCCATGACCGACACCCCCGGCAAGAACCGCCTGGACTTCGCCACGCGGACCATCCACGGCGGCCAGTTCCCTGACCCGACGACCGGCGCGGTGATGGTGCCGATCTACGCCACCTCGACCTACGTCCAGTCCAGTCCGGGCGAGCACAAGGGCTTCGAATACAGCCGCAGCCACAACCCGACCCGCTTCGCCTTCGAGCGCAGCATCGCCGACCTGGAGAGCGGGACGGCGGGCTTTGCCTTTTCGTCTGGCCTGGCGGCGGCCTCGACCATCTTGGAGACGCTGGACAGCGGCGCGCACGTCATCGCCAGCGACGACCTCTATGGCGGCTCGTTCCGGCTGTTCGACAAGGTGCGCAAGCGCTCGGCCGGCCTGACCTTCAGCTTCGTCGACATGGCGGATCTGGCGGCGGTCGAGGCGGCGATCACGCCGGCGACGCGGATGATCTGGGTGGAGACCCCGACCAACCCGATGCTGCGCCTGGCGGATCTGGCGGCTATCGCCGCGCTAGCCAAGAGACACAGCCTGGTCACCGTCGCCGACAACACCTTCGCCAGTCCGTTCATCCAGCGACCGCTGGAGCTGGGCTTCGACATCGTCATGCACTCGGCGACCAAGTACCTGAACGGCCACTCCGACGTGGTGGCCGGCGTGGCGGTGGTCGGCGACAACGCCGAGCTCGCCGACAAGATGAAGTTCCTGCAGAACGCCGTCGGCAGCGTGCTGGGTCCGTTCGACAGCTTCCTGGCCCTGCGCGGGGTCAAGACCCTGGCCCTGCGCATGCAGCGGGCCTGCGACAGCGCCCTGGAGATCGCCCACTGGCTGGAGAAGCATCCGGCCATCGAGCGGGTGATCTATCCGGGCCTGGAGAGCCACCCGCAGCATGCGCTGGCCAAGCGCCAGATGATCGGCGGCTTCGGCGGCATCATCTCGGCCGACGTCAAGGGCGGTCTCGCCCCCGCGCGCCGGATGCTGGAACGCACGCGCCTGTTCACGCTGGCCGAGAGCCTGGGCGGGGTCGAGAGCCTGATCGAGCATCCGGCCATCATGACCCACGCCTCGATCCCGGCCGATCAGCGCGCGGCCCTGGGCATTTCCGACGGCCTGATCAGGCTTTCGGTGGGGATTGAGTCTTGCCGGGACCTGATTTCCGACCTCGACGCGGCTTTATCAGGCTGAGCAGGTGATGGTGCTCGCCCTCGCCCGGCATGACGGGTGAGGGGTCCTTGGCCTTGGTCGGGCGCGGCGGCGGCAGGTCCGTGCGCGCCGGGTCCTCGGCCAGCAGGTGGGCGGACAGCATCAGGTCGGTCTTGACCGGACCGTAGTCGGCCGCCGCCGTCCACACGCGGATCGCGGCCTGGGCGAAGGCTTCCGACAGGTCGACGACCTCGATCATCACCGCCGGGTCCTTGCGGATGCGGGTGTCGCTCTCGGCCCGCTCGCGCAGGCGCTTGAGGACCATGACGAGATCGGTCTTCAGCGGCACCTTGAACAGCACGTCGGCCCGCCGGGTGCGGTGGGTCGAGTAGTTGAGGATCACGTCCCCGAACACCTTGCTGTTGGGGATCATCACCTTGACGTTGTCGGGGGTGGCGATCTCGGTGAACAGCAGGTCCAGCGACTTGACCGTGCCCTGGCGGGTCGAGGTCTCGATGACGTCGCCGACACGATAGGGCCGAAACAGCAGGATCATCACCCCGGCCGCCACGTTCGACAGGGCGCCTTGCAAGGCCAGGCCAATGGCCAGCGAGGCCGCGCCCAGCACCGCGATGATCGAGGTCGCCTGCACGCCCAGCTGCTGCAGCACGGCCACCAGGCCGATGGCGATCACAGCATAGCGGACCAGCGACGCGCCGAAGCTTTCCAGGGTCGGGTCGGGATTGTTCCGGTGCACGCGGCCCAGGCCACGACGGATGACGCCCGCCGCCCAACCCGCCACCCAGAAGGTCACCAGCAGGATCAGGGCGGCGACCACCAGGTTCACCGCCAGCTTGCCCAGCCAGTCCAGGAAATGTCCGAACATGGTTTGGTCGGCTCTCACATTGGCGAGCGACGGCAGGGACGTATCCGCCGGGATGATGCTGGGCTTGGCTTTCATGGAAGTCTCGATAGGCGCCCCCGCCGTCTTCGGTCAACGGCAAGGCGAGCCTGCGGTTCCGCTTGA
>JAEXJH010000185.1 GCA_023445955.1 Pseudomonadota bacterium | reverse complement strand
ATGCACGACTCCCCCAGCAGGCGAGTGGGTAACGGCGTTCTGCAAGAGATTGGAGAGCATGGTCCGCAGGCCGCGGCTGTCGGCGATGACGGCGGGCAGGGCGCCTTGATTGACCACGTGGACGATGACGTCGCGGCGGGCGATCTCGGCCTTCAAGCCGTCGATCACATCGTCCAGCGCCTCGTCGATCGGTTCGGGCGTCATCTCGATATCGGTGACGTGGCCCTCCAGCCGCGCCAGCTCGACGATTTGGTTGACCAGCTTCAGGAGCTTCATGCCGCTCTCGTGCACGATGCCCGCATATTCCTTGTACTGCGGGTTGCCGAGCGGTCCGTAGAGCTCGTGCGACAGGATCTCGGAGAAGCCGATCACGGCGTTCAGCGGGGTGCGCAGCTCGTGGCTGACCATGCGCAGGAACGAGCGCTTTCGATCGTCGAGGGCCAGGCGACGGCGCTCGATCGCGGCCGCCCGGCGATCGGCCGGGACGGGGTGCGCGAAGGCGCGATCGGACAATGCGTCCAGGGACGCCGGTTCTGGCATGATGGGCTCCCGGACCTTCTGTCCGTGATGACTTCAGACCCGGAGGATGCCGACTCGCGCTTACGATTCCGTTTCCGTCCACAACGCTTCCACGAGGAAAGGTCGCTTAACGATTGTGCGGCCTTGGAGGTCGGGGCTCCCGCGCGTTAAGGTTTGACGACGGTGGCTCCCCGCCGCGCTTGCAAGTCGACCGGCCCTTGGAATTCGAAACGCGTCCAGACCCGATCCGACGCCCTCCGCCTCCGGCGACGGGGTTTGATCCTGCACAGGCATGGCGCCTGGGCTGGCTGGCGGCCATTTGCCTGGCCGCGGCCGCGGCGCTGTTCGCCAACAGCACCGGCGGCTGGCCGGTTTGGGCGGCGCTGGGCGCGGGCGCGGTTCCGGCCCTGGCGGCTCTCCTTTTCTCGCGCGACGACGAGCGCACCCAGTCGGTGCTGCTGGTGCTGTGGGCGGTAGGCGGTTCGCTGGCGGCGGTGCTGACCGGCGGCGTCTCCGGCGCCATGGCGGCCTGGTGCCTGGCGCCCGTCGCTGCGGCCTCGACCCTGGACCAGCCCAAGCGTCTGGCCGAGGGCGCGGCCCTGTCCCTGATCGGCGGCTGCATCGCCGCCCTGACCCAGCTTTCGGGCCTGGCCCCGCCGCAGCCAACCGGTCCCCTGGCCTTCGTGCTGGGCTTTCTCGCCTTGGTCACCACCGGCCTGGGTCTCGCCGCCGGCCTGTTGATCGGCCGCCGCCGCCAGGGCGCGCGCGACGACCGCTACGCGAGTGAGATCCTCTACCTGGAGACCATGCTGGACGGTCTGCCGCACTTGGCGATCGCTATCCGCGGCCAGGGGCAGGTGACCGCCGTTCGCGGCGCGCCGCCGCGCGGCGTCACCACGGTCGACCTGGTCAATCGCGGCCTGACCGGCGCGGCCGCCCCCGGCGACCGCCAGCGTCTGACCGCCGCCATCGCCGCCGCCCATCGCGAGGGCGCGGCCAGCATCACCTTCAATCCCGCCTTGGGCGTCGAGCGCATCGTGGCCCTGGACCTGGCCCGCGTGGCCCCGAACCAGCTGGTCGGCGTGCTGCGCGACGTCACCGTCGAGCGCAACCGCGAGACCGCGCTGGACCAGGCGCGCGCCGACGCCGAGGCCCTGGCCGCCGGCCGCGCCCGCTTTCTGGCCAACATGTCCCACGAGCTGCGCACGCCGCTGAACGCCATCATGGGCTTCTCGGACATCATGCGCGCCCGCATGTTCGGCCCCTTGAGCGACCGCTACGCCGAATATGCCGAGCTGATCCACGAGAGCGGCGGCCACCTGCTGGACCTGATCAACGACGTGCTGGACATGTCGAAGATCGAGGCGGAGCGCTTCGAGCTGCAGCGCGGCGTGTTCGACGCCCGCGAGGCGGTGCAGGCGGCCATGCGGCTGCTGCGCGTCCAGGCCGACACCGCCAGCGTCCAGCTGCGCGGCGTGCTGCCGCCGGGCGAGCTGGAGGTCGACGCCGACCGCCGCGCCCTCAAGCAGATCGTGCTGAACCTGGTCTCCAACGCCTTGAAGTTCACCCCGCGCGGCGGCCAGGTGACGGTCACGGCCCACGGCTATGACGGGGTGCTGGAGATCATCGTCGCCGACACCGGCGTGGGCATTTCGCCTGAGGATCTCGAACGCCTGGGCCGTCCCTACGAGCAGGCCGGCGGCGTCGAGCAGCGCGCCAAGGGCACGGGCCTGGGCCTGTCGCTGGTCCGCGCCTTCGCCAAGCTGCACGGCGGCGAGATGACGATCGAAAGCCGCCTGGGCGCGGGCACCAGCGTCTCGGTGCGCCTGCCGGTGCTGCTGGCGCCGCTGAAGTCGGTGACGCTTGAGACCCTGGCGGAAGCCGCGCCCATCGCCGAAACGCCGGCTCCGGCCGAGGAAAAGCCGCCCGCCAATCTGGGCGACAACGTCATCGCCTTCGCGCCGCGCTAACTAGCGCAGGAACGCCCGTCCAGCAGCGAAATCGCCGACCTCGACATAGGCCTTGCGGGTGACCTCGTCGCCGCGGCCGGCGAAGGCGAACTCCACCGTCACCGTCTCGCGCGGGTCCAGCTGCGAGATCGCATCGGCCGCCGCCGTCGGGAAGCGGAAGGACAGGCCCGTCTTGGCGCCGGTCGGCAGCAGGGTGAGGGGGGCTTCCTCGCGGGTCTCGGCGTTGAACACCAGGCTGGCGCTGCGCGGCGCGACCTTGCCGGCGAGGTTTCGGCCCGAACTGGGCGCGATGTAGGGGCCCAGCGTGCGGCTGGTGTCGCGCACGACGATCCGGGCCGTGTAGGGGCGCTGGCCGTTCTCGAAGGTGGCCACGGCGGTCACGGCCTTGGCGCGGCCGGCCAGGCCGAACACCATCCGATCCGTGCCGAAGGCCGACGGCTGCGACAGCCGCCAGACGGGGATGGTCGCCGACACCGAGCGCTCGGCCTTCCAGGACGAGACATCGCCCGGATAGACCTGGCTCAGCATCTGCGAGTAGCCTTCGAAGGCTTTCTTCACACGGCCGGCGGCCAGGGTCAGGTCCTTGGAATCGCAGGCCGCACCGGCGGCTTTGACGCGCGCGCGCTGTTCCAGGG
>JAEXJH010000184.1 GCA_023445955.1 Pseudomonadota bacterium | reverse complement strand
GTTCCGCCGCCGTGGCTGCGCGAGGTGACGCGACTGCTGGCCGCCGGCGCCCTGGGCGCGGCAGCGACGCCGGCGGTTCTGGCGCTGGCCCGGGCCGGAAACCGGGTGCGCGGGCTGGGCGTGCTGGCCCTGGCGTTCTTGCTGATCGTCGTCTCGTGCCTGCTGGAGGCCTGGCTTCTGGACGGCCGCCCCGCCCCGACCCTGCACGATGTCCGCCAAGAGCTGGAGGCCAACTTCGTGCTGCTGGTTTTCGGCCTGTCGGTATTTCTGGGCCTGGTCCTGCTGGCTCGGCGGGACCGGGCGGCGCCGCAGGGCCTGGTGTTCAGCGAGCGCGGCCGCACCTTGGTCATCCCGCCGGAAGACATCGACTGGATCGAGAGCCAGGGCAATTACCAGGCGATCCGCGCCGGCGGCGTCACCCACCTGGTGCGGCGGACGCTGGACGACCTGGAAGGCCGGCTCGATCCTGCCCGGTTCGTGCGCATCCATCGCCGGACCATCGTCGCGGCGGCCGGCGTGCGGACGGTGACGGCCCTCTCGAACGGCGACGCCGAGGTGGTGATGGCCGACGGCCGGACCTGGCGCGTGACGCGTGGCCGGCGGGGCCGACTGTCTCAGGTCCTGGCGGAGCGAGCCTAGAGCCCCCGCACCGCCGCGGCGTGCTCGGCGATCACCGCCAGGGTCGTCGTGTCGGTGTCGAAGACGCCGTACAGGCCTTGTTCTTCCTGCGGCGGATCGCCGACGAAGCTCTTGTCGCCGGATGCGAACCAGGCGTCGGCGTGCTGGGCGCGGCCTTCGCCGTTCCAGGCCCAGAAGTTGGTGCCGGCCGTGGGGCCGCCGGCCTTCATGTCGTCCAGGGCCAGGCCGTAGATCGTCCTGTAGAACCGATCCTTGTCGGCTGTGGTCGAGCCGGGCGTGAAGGCGCGGGCGTCGCGGATCAGGCCGAACTCCTCGATGACCAGCGGCTTGGTCAGTTGCCTGGCCAGGGCGATGTGGCGGGTGACGTACTCGCGGCAGCGGGCCTCGCCCTCGGCATAGGTGGCCGGCTGGTTCTTCGGATCGATCCAGCTCCAGTTGTTGGGCCAGACGTGGGCGGTGACGTAGTCGATGGTCGCTGGCCGGTGAGCCTCCGCCACGCACGCCTCGCTGCGCAGGCAACCCATGGCGCCCTCGCTGCCGGTGCAGACCAGGTGGCGGGAGTCCAGCGACTTGATCAGGGCCGAGGTCTCGCGGATCCAGGCGTAGTAGGGCGGCAGCAGTTTCTCGGCCTTGGCTTCGGTTCCACCCGGGCGCGGCTCGTTGGCCAACTGCCAGGCCATGATCGTCGGGTCGCCGCGATAGGCCTGGCCGGTGACGCTGTTGGTGCGCTGGATCAGACTCGTCAGGTAGCGGCGGAACAGCGCGTTGGCCTTGGCGTCGGCATAGAAGCGGGCGGCGTAGTCGGGATATTCCGGCCACGGATGTTTTGCGTCGCCGGCCTCGAACCACGGGCCGTTGCCGACCCAGTTCAGATAGGCCGGCATGCCGCCCGACCAGTCCCAGAAGTTGTTGACGTAGATCACCGCCTTCATGTCGCGGCGGGCCATCTCGGCCAGCAGGAAGTCCAGGCCCTTCAGCAGCTCGGCGCTGTAGACGCCGGGTTCTTCCTGCACGGTCGGCGACACGGCGGCCTTGGCCGGCGAGCGCTCGCCCGCGCCCAGGACCCGCAGGTTGGTGACGCCCAGGGCCTTCAGCCGGTCCAGCTCGCGCCCCAGCCGAGCGCGGTCGCCCGTCGCGCCAGGTGAGCCCAGCCACGCGCCGTACCAGAGGTTCGCGCCAGCGAAGCGGTAGGGCTTGCCGTCGAGGATGAGGCGGCCGTCCTGCACGGCGACGAAGCCCTTGGGCGGCGCCGTCGCCGCGCCCAGCGCCGGCAGGGCGGCAAGGCCCGCCAGCAGCTGGCGGCGCGAGGCGATCATTTCTTCACCGTGTGGGCGACGGTCCAGTCGACCAGCGTGGCCAGGGCGACCGGGGCGATGGTCTCCTCGATCTCCTCGTACTCGGTGATCGAGCCGGTCTTGGCGGTCTGGAACAGGTGGTTCAGGCCGGGCAGGGCGGTGACCGTGACGTCCCGGCTCTGGGTCAGGGCCTCCCGGATCGCCGGCAGGTTCTGCTCGGCCGAGACCTGGCGGTCCTTCTCGCCGTTCAGAGCCAGCACGGGGCAGCGAACTTGGCCCAGGGCCTCGGCCGGGTCGAACTTGATGAAGTAGTCGAACCACGGCGAGGTCAGCATCTCGGCCTGGGCGTCGGCGGCCTGTTTCGGCGCGCCCAGCCCCGAGAGCAGGGCGGCGATCTTGGCCTTGGCCGCGGCCGGGTCTGGCTGCATCCGGACCAGCAACGTGGCCGCGCCGACCGTGTCGCCCTGCTTCTTGGCCGCCTCGGGCGACGCGCCGCTCGCCAGGGCCATGTCGCGCGCTTGCGTGGCGAGCACCTTGCCGCCCTGCACGCCCGTGCCGGCCAGCAGCACCACGAAGGCGATCTTCGGATCCTTGGCCGCCACCATCGGCGCGATCACCCCGCCTTCGCTGTGGCCGATCAGGCCGATGCGGGTGGGATCGATGTCCTTGCGGCCGCGCAGGAAAGCGACGCCCGCCTCGACGTCGGTGGCGAAGTCGGCGGTGGTGGCGGTCTTGATGTCGCCGGCCTGCGAGCCGCCGACGCCGCGATCGTCGACCCGCAGCACGGCCACGCCGCGCTTGGTCAGGGCGTCGGCGATGACCAAGAAGGGCTTGTGGTCGAAGATGGTCTCGTCGCGGTCCTGCGGACCCGAGCCGGTTATCAGGAGCGCGACCGGATAGGGTCCGGCGCCTTGCGGCAAGGTCAGGGACCCGGCCAGCTTCAGGCCTGAGGCCGGGTTGGTGTAGCTGACCTCCTCGGCGCGGTAGTCGAAGGGCGGCTTGGGCGTCTGCGGGCGCTTGGGCGCGGAGGTGGCGGCCGGCGCGGTGCGGGTCAGGGTCAGCGGTAGGCCCCCGCCGTTCTGGCCCCACATGCCGACGAGGCTCTGGCCATCGGCCGCGACCGTCCCCTCGAAGGCGGCCGGGATGGCCTGCAACGCGACCTTGATCTTGCCGTCTGTCGCCGTGGTCGTCGCGCCCAGGCCCATGGCGTGCTGGGCGGGGCTGTCGACCGTGGTCGCCCCGTCGGGCTTGATGTGAAACACCACCGGCAGCGGCTTGCCGGGCGTCTTCAGCGTCCCGTACCAGTCGCCGACGATCGGCCCGACCTGGGCGGCGGCAAGGGCGGGCGCGAACAGGGCGGCGGCGACGACCGCGCGAGGCAGGAAACGCATATGCAAAAACTCCCCGGACTTTGCCGGGGAGCTTAGGCGTCACGCGTAACGGTTGTGAAGATAGACCATTACAGATTCAGCAGCGCCGGGTCGCCGCCCTGGGCGGTGATGTTGACGCTGACCGCGCGTTCGACCGCGAAGCGGAGGAGGGCGTGGGGGCCGCCGGCCTTGGGGCCGGTGCCGGAGAGGCCTTCGCCGCCGAACGGCTGGACGCCGACGACGGCGCCGGTCATCGAGCGGTTGACGTAGCAGTTGCCGGCCGGGACCAGGCGCTGGACGTCAGCGGCGAAGCTCTCGATCCGCGAGTGGATGCCCAGGGTCAGGCCGTAGCGGCGGGCCGCCAGGGCGCCGGCGACCTGCTCGAGGTTTTCCGGCTTGTAGCGGACCACGTGCAGGATCGGGCCGAACACCTCGCGCTCCAGGAAGTCGGCGGTCGGGATCTCGGCCAGGACCGGCGCGAAGAACGTGCCGTTGGCCGGCGCTTTCAGGCTGTGCAGCAGCTTGGCCTCGCGGCGCAGGCGGCCCTGGTGCTGCTCCAGCGCGTCGCGGGCCTCGGCGTCGATGACCGGGCCGACGTCGGTGACCGACAGGGCCGGGTCGCCGACGACCAGAGCGTCCATCGCGCCCTTGAGGCCGTCGATGATGTGCTCGGCGGTGTCCTCCGGGAGGAACAGCAGGCGCAGGGCCGAGCAGCGCTGGCCGGCCGAGCCGAAGGCCGAGAGGATGACGTCGTCGATGACCTGCTCGCGCTGGGCGGTGGTGTCGACGAACATGCCGTTCAGGCCGCCGGTCTCGGCGATGAACGGCACGATCGGGCCTTGGCGGGCCGCCAGCGTCTGGTTGATGCGCCAGGCGGTGTCGGTGCCGCCGGTGAAGGCGACGCCGTCCAGGCCTTCGTGGCTCGTGAGCGCAGCGCCGACGGTCTCGCCACGGCCGGGCAGCAGGGCCAGCAGGCGCGGGTCCAGGCCGGCGGCGTGATAGAGCTTCACCGCTTCGCTGGCGATCAGCGGGGTCTGTTCGGCCGGCTTGGCCAGCACGGCGTTGCCGGCGGCCAGGGCGGCGGCGATCTGGCCGGTGAAGATGGCCAGCGGGAAGTTCCACGGGCTGATGCAGACGAAGACGCCGCGACCGGCCAGCTTGAGGGTGTTGGTCTCGCCGACCGGACCCTTGAGCAGCTCGCCGTCGCCGAACTGATCCTCGGCCAGCACCGCGTAGTAGCGGCAGAAGTCGACGGCCTCGCGGACCTCGGCGATGCCGTCCGACAGGGTCTTGCCGGCTTCGCGGGCCAGGATGGCGATCAGGCGGTCGATGTCGGCTTCCAGGGCGTCGGCCATGGCGCGCAGCACCTTGGCGCGGGCGGCCCCGCCGGAGCGGTCCCAGGCTGGCTGCGCGGCGCGGGCCAGCTTGAAGGCCTCATCGATCTGCGAGGCTTGGGCTTCGGAGACCGCGCCCACGACCTTGTGCTCGTCAGCCGGGGCGACGACTGGCAGCGGCGGCGTACCGGCGCTGACCTTGCCGCCGATCAGCGGACCAGCCGACAGGGTGACGGCGTCGAGCGCGGTGATCGCCGCTTCCAGGCGTTGGCGATCGGCCTTCACCGACAGGTCGAGACCCGCCGAGTTCTGGCGGCGCGGGCCGTAGACGTCGATCGGCGTCGGGATCTTGGCGTGGCGGTCGGGGTGGGCTTCGACGGTGTCGATCGGGTCGGTGACGACCTTCTCGACCGGCACGCGCTCGTCCAGCAGGGCGTGGACGAACGAGGTGTTGGCGCCGTTCTCCAGCAGGCGGCGGACCAGGTAGGGCAGCAGGTCCTCGTGACCGCCGACCGGGGCGTAGGCCCGCAGGGTGATGCCGTCATAGAGGTCGTCGGCGGCCTTGTAGAGCGCCTCGCCCATGCCGTGCAGGCGCTGGTGCTCGATCTTGACGCCGGCGTTCTTGGCCATGCGCACCACGGCCGCCAGGGTGTGGGCGTTGTGGGTGGCGAACTGGGCGTAGAGATGCGGCGCGGCGGCGACCAGGGCCTTGGCGTTGACCAGGTACGAGAGGTCGGTGGCCGGCTTGGTCGTGAACACCGGATAATCCGGACGACCGGCGACCTGGCCGCGCTTGATCTCGCTGTCCCAGTAGGCGCCCTTCACGAGGCGGACCATCAGGCGGCGGCCGGTCTCCTTGGACAGGGCCTCCAAGCGGGCGATGACCTCGCCGCAGCGCTTTTGGTAGGCCTGGACGGCCAGGCCCAGGCCCTGCCATTCGCCCAGCTCAGGCTCGCGGCACAGGCGGTCCAGCAGCTTCAGCGACAGGGCCAGGCGGTCGGCCTCTTCGGCGTCGATCGTGAAGTTGATGTTGTGGCGGGCGGCGATCTTGGCCAGGCGCAGGGTGCGGGGATAGAGCTCCTCCCACACGCGATCCTCATGCGTGGCTTCATAGCGCGGGCACAGGGCCGACAGCTTCACCGAGACGCCGTGGCCCTTTTCCGGACCGGCGGCGTTCGACAGCTTGCCGACCGTCTCGATGGCGTCGGCGTAGGACTTCTCGTAGCGCTCGGCGTCGGCCGCCGTGCGGGCGCCTTCGCCCAGCATGTCGAAGCTGCACATGTCGCCGTCGTTGGCGGCGCGCTTGATGGCGGCTTCGATCGTCCGGCCCAGGACGAACTGCTCGCCCATGATGCGGATGGCCTGACCGACGGCGGCGCGGATGACCGGCTCGCCCAGGCGACCGGCCAGCTTCTTGACGAAGCCGGGTAGGTCCTTCTTGGCGTCGTCGTCGGGCTCGACGATCTTGCCGGTCAGCATCAGGCCCCAGGTCGAGGCGTTGACGAACAGGCTGTCCGAACCGCCCAAGTGCGAGGCCCAGTCTGCCGAGCCGATCTTCTCGGCGATCAGCTTGTCGCGGGTGTCGTCGTCGGGGGTGCGCAGCAGGGCCTCGGCCAGGCACATCAGGGCCAGGCCCTCGCGGGTGCCCAGGCTGAACTCCTGCAGGAAGCTTTCGACCACGCCCTGCTTGCGGACGCTGCGGCGGGCGCCGCGGACCAGGGCCTCGGCCTCGGCGCGAACAGCGGCGCGATCCTCGGCGGACAGGGGCTTGGCGGCCAGTAGATCGGCGATGACGGCGGCTTCGTCGCGATACTTGCCGTCGTCGAGGCTGTCCCAGTGGGCCAAGTCAGTCATGGTCGGTCCTGTGGTTAGAATATCATCGGTTTAACTTGCCTTCCGGCAAAGGTGCTTCGTTTGTGGTGTGGCGAAGCTGTATCTTCTTCGGCAGGATCGCCGAAATTGATCGTCTACTCCAGCGCTCAGGCCTGGCGCGGTTAACGCACGCGAACAGGTTTTGCGCGTGCGGCCGGGGATCGAGCTGGAGGTGGGGAGGGAGGAAGGGGCGCTTGCTGGGGGAGTGTCGCGCCCCTTCCTCTCTTGCGCGACGCCCGGTTAGGGGGAGAGGGGCGAGCGTCGCGTATGTTCCGCCCTAACGGTCAGGCCGTTTTCGCCGGGCGCCTTTTAGG
>JAEXJH010000183.1 GCA_023445955.1 Pseudomonadota bacterium | reverse complement strand
GCCCGAGCCGCCGCCGGCCACGGGCGCCGTCGACATCGTCGACCAGGCCGAGGCCTTCCAGACCCTGCGCGTCGCCGACGTCATGACCCCGCGCGCCGACATCGTCTCGGTCGAGCTCTCGACCCCGTTCGAGACCGTGGTCGCCCAGTTCGCCGAAGCCGAGCACTCGCGGATGCCGATCTATCGCGAGACCCTCGACGACCCGGTCGGCGTCGTCCACGTGAAAGACATCTTCCGCCTGCTGTCCGACGAGGCCAAGCGCCCCGCGCCCGGCGACGTCGTGCTGAACAAGCTGCGCCGCGATGCGTTATACGTGCCCGCTTCGATGAAGGCCGCCGACCTCCTGCTCCGCATGCGCACCAGCCGGATTCACATGGCCCTCGTCATCGACGAGTTCGGCGGCACCGATGGCCTGGTCTCAATGGAGGACCTGATCGAGGCGGTGGTCGGCGAGATCGACGACGAGCATGACGACGCCGCGGCGGCCTCGATCGTGGCCCGTCCGGGCGGGGTGTTCGACGCCGACGCCCGCGCGCCGCTGGAGGAGCTGGAAGCGGCCCTCGGGCTGGAGCTGGCGCCTTCCGACATGGAAGAGGACATCGACACGGTCGCCGGCCTGGTCGTCGCCCTGGCCGGCCGCGTGCCGCAGCGCGGCGAGGTGATCGCCCATCCCGACGGCTACGAGTTCGAAGTGGTCGAGGCCGATCCGCGCCGGGTGCGCCGGGTGCGGGTGCGGGGTGTCTCATCGCCGGCCCCGACGCCGGTCGCCGAGGACGTCGCCGCCTCGTGACGGCTTGGGCGACCTTCCGCGCGAAGGCCTGGAGCGGTCCGCTGCTGGCCCTGCTGGCCGGTCTCGCCGCCGCCCTGGCCCATCCGCCGTTCGGGGTGCTGCCGGGTCTGCTGGGCTATGCCGCGCTTCTCCATCTGCTGGACGACGTCAACGAGACCAGGCCGCTGCGTTCGGCCTTCTGGCGCGGCTGGCTGGCGGGCGTCGGCTATTTCGGGCTCGGCACCTGGTGGATCGGCGAGGCCTTCATGGTCGACGCCGCCAACCAGGGTTGGATGGCGCCGTTCGCCGTGGCGGCCATGGCTTCGGGCCTGGCGCTGTTCTGGGGCTTGGCGGCCCTCATCTATCGCAAGGTCCGGCCGGCGAGCGCCTGGCGGGTCCTGACCTTCGCCGGCGCCTTCGCGGCGCTGGAGTGGACGCGGGGCCACATCCTGACCGGCTTTCCCTGGAACCTGCCGGGCGAGACCTGGCGAGCGGGCTCCTGGCCGTCGCAGTTCGCGGTGGTGGTCGGCGCGTACGGCCTGACCTGGATCACCGTGGCCATCGCCGCCGCACCGGCCGTCTGGCGCGAGGGCAAGGCCGGCAAGATTGCGCTGGGCTTGGCCGCTGCTGGTCTGGTGGCGCTCTATGGCTATGGCGCGGTGGTGCAGTCGCGGCCATTGGTCAAGGGACCGCCGACCACGGTCCGCATCGTCCAGGCCGACATCCAGCAGGACGCCAAGTGGGACGCTGTCCGCTTCTCGCAGATCGTCCAGTCCTACGTCTCGCTGACCGCCACGCCCTACAAGGACAGGCCCGCCGACATCGTCATCTGGCCGGAAGGGGCGCTGCCCGCCGCGACCAACGACTATCTCGCGCCCGGGACCTGGGTGCGCCAGGCGATCGTCGACAGTCTGCAGCCGGGCCAGCTGCTGCTGATCGGCGGCTATCGCTACGAGGGGCCGCTCGACAAGCCGACCTACTACAACAGCCTGATCGCCCTGCGCCGCACCGCGACTGATCTCGAGATGGTCGGGGTCTATGACAAGCACCGACTGGTGCCGTTCGGCGAGTACCTGCCGGCCGAGAAGTTCCTGACCCTGATCGGCTTCAAGAGCCTGGCGCACCTGGGCGACGGCTTCGCCACCGGCCCGCGCCCGGCCCCGCTGCGGGTGACGCCCGACCTGCTGGTCCAGCCGCTGATCTGCTACGAGAGCCTGTTCCCAGGCCTGGCGCGACCCGACAAGAACGTCCGGGTCTTGATCAACATTTCGAACGACGCCTGGTTCGGCGTCACCTCCGGGCCGTTGCAGCACCTGAACCTGGCCAGCTATCGCGCCATCGAAAGCGCCAAGCCAATTCTGCGCGCCACGCCCACCGGTGTCAGCGCTGTAATCGATGCGCGCGGTCGAATCATGTCGGGTAGCCGACTCGATTTAGGAAGAAGCGGCGTGATCGATGCGCAAATACCGGCGATGGGTGAGGTTACACCCTTCGATAACTTCGGGAATCTCGCGTTTATAGCGTTTCTACTGATATCTGCGGTTGCGTCAGCTCGCCGCCTGACAGGTAAATCCTTTTCCTCTATTGCACGCGCGCAAGACTTAGGCTGAATTAAAACCGCAATTTCAGCTATCAAGCGTAGGTATGAGCGACCTGCCGGACACCGAGCGCCACCCCAATCCCATCGACTTGCACGTGGGGGCGCGCATCCGCATGCGCCGCAAGATCCTCGGTGTCAGCCAGGAGCGGCTGGCCGAGGACCTGGGCCTGACCTTCCAGCAGATCCAGAAGTACGAGCGCGGCGCCAACCGGGTCAGCGCCAGCAAGCTGTACGAGATCGCCAAGAGCCTGCAGTCGTCGGTGGCCTATTTCTTCGAGGGCCTGGCCGACACCGCCAACGAGGGCATGGCCGAGGGCGGCGAGGTCTATGTCCACGACTTCCTGATGACGCCCGAAGGTCTGGAACTGGCCAGCCTGTTCCCGCGCATCACCAAGCCGAAGGTGCGCCGGCGCATCCTGGAGCTGGTCCGCTCGATGGCCGAGGAAGAGGACGCGGGCGACGACGAGGCGTAAGCCTTTCAAGCTCCGCTTGATCGCATAAACATATCTTTATATGGTTCTGCTCTAACTGACGCCGTACCGGGCGCCTGTCCGCCTGCGCGGAATTTCATGACCGGAGCTGTCTCTTGAGCCGTTCGTCCTACATCTTCACCAGCGAGAGCGTCTCCGAAGGTCACCCCGACAAGGTCGCCGACCGTATCAGCGACACCGTCGTCGACGCCTTCCTGACCGCCGACCCCGAGGCGCGCGTCGCCTGCGAAACCCTGGTGACCACCAACCGCATCGTGCTGGCCGGTGAAGTCCGCGCCGGCAAGCCGGACGGCGACAAGAAGGCCAACAAGCAGCTCACCAAGGACATCCTCGGCTCGCTGGAACCCAAGGTTCGCGCGGCGATCAAGGACATCGGCTACGAGCAGAAAGGCTTCCACTGGCAGAAGGCGAAGTTCGCCAACTATCTGCATGGCCAGTCGGCGCACATCGCTCAGGGCGTGGACGCCAGCGACAAGAAGGATGAAGGCGCCGGCGACCAGGGCATCATGTTCGGCTACGCCAGCACCGAGACCCCGGAGCTGATGCCGGCCACCCTGCAGTACAGCCACAATGTGCTCAAGCGCCTGGCCGAGCTGCGTCACAGCGGCGAGCTGTCGGAGCTGGAACCGGACGCCAAGAGCCAGGTCACCCTGGAATATGACGGTAACGGCCGCCCGGTGCGCGTCGTCTCGATCGTCGTCAGCCACCAGCACGCCAAGAAGATCGGCGGCAAGGCCGCGACCTCCAAGCGCGTTCTGGAGCTGATCAAGCCGCACATCCTGCCGGTGTTTCCGGACGGCCTGATCACCAAGAAGACCCAGTGGCTGGTCAACCCGACCGGCCGCTTCGAGATCGGCGGTCCGGACGGCGACGCCGGCGTCACCGGCCGCAAGATCATCGTCGACACCTACGGCGGCGCGGCCCCGCACGGCGGCGGCGCGTTCTCGGGCAAGGATCCGACCAAGGTCGACCGCTCGGCCGCCTATGCCTGCCGCTACCTGGCCAAGAACGTCGTGGCCGCGGGCCTGGCCGACCGCTGCACCATCCAGATCGCCTATGCGATCGGCGTGGCCCAGCCAGTCTCGTTCCACGTCGACCTGCACGGCACCGGCAAGGTGGATCCGGCGGTCCTGGAAAAGACCCTGCCGCAGCTGATCGGCGGCGCCACCCCGCGCGCCATCCGCGAGCACCTGCAGCTGAACCGTCCGATCTACGCCCGCACCGCCGCCTACGGCCACTTCGGCCGCACGCCCGACAACGAGGGCGGCTTCTCGTGGGAGAAGACCGATCTCGTCAGCGACCTGAAGGGCCTGGCGTAAGCCTCACCTTCCGATCTTTTGAGAGCGGGCTCCGATCCAGCCGGGTCGGAGCCCGTTTTCATTTCGCCTTCAACACTCTAAGACGCCCGCCCATGACCAATCCGACCCAACCCCATGGCCCGCTGCGCTCGTTCGGCCGCATCAAGGCGCGCCCGGTGAAGCCGCGCCAGCAGGCCCTGCTCGACACCCTGCTGCCCGAGATCGCCGTGCCGCAGGGGCCGTTCCAGCCGCTGGACCTGATGCCGGACGCCAAGGCCGTTTGGCTGGAGATCGGCTTTGGCGGCGGCGAGCACATGGCCGCCCAGGCCGGCCGTAGCCCTGAGACCCTGGTCATCGGCGCCGAGCCGTTCGTCAACGGCGTGGCCAGCGCCGTGCGTCACGTGGAAGAGCAGGCGCTCAAGAACGTCCGCATCCACGAGGGCGACGCCCGCGACGTGGTCGACTGGCTGCCCGACGCGTGCCTGGACCGGGTGTTCATCATGTTCCCCGACCCCTGGCACAAGGCGCGCCACAACAAGCGCCGCCTGATCCAGCCGGAATTCGTCGCCAAGCTGGCCCGCGTGATGAAGCCGGGGGCGCGCTTACGTTTCGCCACCGACTGGGCCGACTACGGTGAGTGGACGACCGAACGGGTGCTGGCCGATCCGAACTTCCGCTTCGCCGACGAGGCCGCCGACCGCAACGCGATCCCGGCCGACCACGTCACGACGCGCTATGAGGAAAAGAAGCTGGGCGACTGCGCCCCGGTGTTCCTGGACTTCGTCCGAAACTAGTCGCCCTTCCCCTTGATGGGGGAAGGGTCGGGGATGGGGGTGATGCGGCATCGGCCGCAGATCACCCCCATCCGACCTGCTTCGCAGGCCACCTTCCCCCATCAAGGGGGAAGGCGCTCAACTTAGTAGCTCTCGTTGTAGCGCTTGATCGCCGTACGGATGATGTCGGCGGTCTCCTCGATGTCGGCCCAGCCGGTGATCTTGGTCGACTTGCCCTTTTCCAGATCCTTGTAGTGCTGGAAGAAGTGGGCGATCTGCTCGGTCAGGATGGTCGGCAGGTCACGCCAGCTGGTCACGCCCGTGTAGAACGGGTGCAGCTTGTCGACCGGCACGGCCAGGATCTTTTCGTCCGAACCGGCCTCGTCGACCATCATCAGCGTGCCGATCGGGCGGCAGCGGATGATCGCGCCCGGCACCACCGGGGTCGGGCCCACGACCATGATGTCGGCGGGGTCGCCGTCATCGGCCAGGGTGTGCGGGATGAAGCCGTAATTGGCCGGATAGAACATCGCGGTGTGCAGGAAACGGTCGACCATCAGGGCGCCGCTTTCCTTGTCGATCTCGTACTTCACCGGCTCGCCGCCCTGCGGGATCTCGATGATGGCGTTCAGATCGTAAGGCGGGTTGGCCCCGGTCGGGATCTTGGAGAGGTCCATTGTGACTCTTCATATTTGTGAGGTCCGCGGGGAGGCGGCCTGCGCGGCGTCTCTATAGGCCAAAATTGCTGCGGCGCGGAAGGGGCGTGCGCCGATGGAGTCGACAAGGTTTTTCAATTCGCCTATAAAGCGTCCTACATCGTCCGTTAGCGCTAGATGGCGCTTTCGAGCGGCGGCCCGAAAGGCTGCCGCTTTTTGTTTGGCCGAATGGGAGCTTGGCTTCCCGGCCGTATCGAGTTGAGAAGAACGTGCGCGGCAAGACGCAGGAAGACCGTGATCTGATCGAGATGCTCGATCCCGTCGCCGAGAGCCTTGGCTACGAGATCGTCCGCCTGCGCCTGATGGGCGGCAGCGAGCAACGCCGCCTGCAGATCATGGCCGAACATCCGCTGCAGGAAGACGGCAGCGGCGGCGACATGAACGTCGAGGACTGCGCAAAGCTGTCGCGCGGCGTGTCCGAGATCCTGGACGCCGCCGATCCGATCGCCGGCGAATATACGCTGGAGGTCTCCAGCCCCGGCATCGACCGTCCGCTGACCCGCCTGAAGGACTTCGACGACTATGCCGGCCTAGAGGCCCGCATCGAACTCGACCGCGTGGCCGAGGGCCGCAAGCGCTTCAAGGGCGAACTGGCCGGCATCGAGGACGACCAGGTCGGCCTGAACATCGAGGGCGAGGACGACGTCACCGTCTACTTCCCCTTCGCCTGGATCATCGACGCCAAGCTCGTCATGACCGACACCCTGATGAAGCGGGGCGCCGACCAGCGCGCCGCTCGCATCCAATCCGACAACGACGACATGTCCGAAAGTGAAGAGGACTGACCATGGCCATCGGCATCGCCGCCAACCGGCTCGAACTCCTGCAGATCGCCGACGCGGTCGCGCGTGAAAAAGGCATCGAGAAGGAAGTCGTCATCGAGGCCATCGAGGACGCGCTCCAGAAGGCCGCCCGCGCCCGTTACGGCGCCGAGCACGACATCCGCGTCAAGATCGACCCCCGCACCGGCGAGACGACCCAGAAGCGCGTGATCGAAGTCGTTTCGGACGACGCCGAGCTGGAAGGCGAGATCGGCAAGGTCCAGCTCTCGATCGCCAAGCGCACCTGGCGCGACGCCGAGATCGGCAAGGTCTACGAAGAGGCCCTGCCGCCGTTCGAGATCGGCCGCGTCCAGACCCAGATGGCCCGCCAGGTCGTCATGCACAAAGTGCGTGAAGCCGAACGCGAGCGTCAGCACGAAGAGTACAAGGATCGCGTCGGCGAGATCGTCAACGGCAGCGTCAAGCGCGTCGAATACGGCAACGTCATCGTCGATCTGGGCCGTGGCGAAGGCATCATGCGCCGCGACCAGTCGATCCCGCGCGAGAACTTCAACGTCGGCGACCGCATCCGCGCCTACATCTACGACGTCCGTCGCGAGACCAAGGGCCCGCAGATCATGCTGAGCCGCGCGCACGGCGGCTTCATGGCCAAGCTGTTCGCTCAGGAAGTGCCGGAAGTCTACGACGGCGTCATCGAGATCCGCGCCGTGGCCCGCGACCCGGGTTCGCGCGCCAAGATGGCCGTCATCTCGAACGACAGCTCGAT
>JAEXJH010000182.1 GCA_023445955.1 Pseudomonadota bacterium | reverse complement strand
CGTCTGGGGCGCCTGGAAGCTGGGCGTGATGGCCGGCGACCAGGCTGACTGGCGCCAGAGTTTGCCCGATCTGTCGCGGACCCTGCGGTCGACGCCGAACCCGCAACCGCCGCCGATCCCGATCCAGCGGCGGCCGGCGGTGAGCGAACAGACGCGGTAGGTCCGTCCTCGCCCTTCGACAGGCTTAGGGTGAGGACTACTCTGAACATCGTAGTAGAAACCTCATCCTGAGCTTGTCGAAGGACGAGGTTTCGTCGCGCTAGCCGCCCGTCCGCACCAACGCAAACACCCGACACGCCGACGCCAGCGGCCGCTCCCCACGCTCCAGGTCGATCCTCTGGATTAGACCGGCCAGGCTCACCGCCTCATCCGCCGCGGCGCGGTCCAGCACGGCCCAGAACTCTGGCTCCAGGGCCAGCGAGGTCGCGTGACCCGCCAGGTTCACCGAGCGTTTTTTCAGACCAGCCAGAACTTCAGTCCTCGCGCTTGGCGCCGTCGAGGTCGCGCTTGAGCTTGTCGGCGCGCGCCGCGTCCAGGGTCTTCTCGCCCTTGGTGCGGCCGAACTTGGCGCGGTTCTCCGAGGCGCGGGCCTTGTCATCGGCCTTGGCCTTGGCTTTCCGAGCCTGGTTCAGATTGACGATGTCGGCCATGGACTTACGGGAGCTTCTTCTTCGGGGCGGGACGGATCACCAACGTCTCCTGCAGATGCAGCGCCTCGTCCTTCTTGAGGACCAGCGGCGCGCGGCCGGGGAAGACGCAGTTCTGCATCGAGCGGTCATTATACAGCATCCAGCGCGTCACCGCCTGGCCATTGGCCTTGCAGGCCAGGCCCACCGCCCAGGCGGGGGAGGCCTCACCGGTCCAGGCAAAGCCCATGTTCGATCCTGCGGTGATCGCCGCGCCGTTCGGCGTGATCGTCTTGCCGCCCGAGGCGAAGGCCAGGTGCTCGGGATCGACGAGGCGGATCGAGAAGCCGCCGAAACCGCGATCGTCCTCGCTGCCGCCCAGACCCAAGGCATCGACACGCGAGGTGATGGTGGTGTCGAACTCCACCCGCCGCGCGCCAGCCTTGAGCGGGCGAACAGTGACCTTGGTGGTTTCGCGGGCGACATAGGCCAACTCCGGCCCCGAATTGACGATCCAGTCGACATCGACCGTCAGGGTCCCGCCGCCCTCGGCGTCGCCCAGGAAGGTCTTCGAGCGCACGAAGTAGCTGAGGTTCTTCATGTACCAGCCGTCGGCCACGGTCTTGCCGTCGGTCTGCACCTTCATCCACGCCCACCAGACGCCGCGCTGGTGTGGGTGGTCGCCAGGCTTGTCTTCGGTCAGGGCTGTGCCGTCGGAGGCATAGAGCACGCCGACATAGTTCGAGCGGCCGGGCTCGGCGGCGGGATCCAGCGGCTTGGTGCGATAGACCAGCACGGTCTTGCCCGCCTCGGTCAGCGTCACCGCGTCGTCGGCCAGGACGGCGTCGACCCGCTTGCCGATCGCGGGATCGGCGAGCGCCGGGCCGGCGATCAGCAGCAGGGCGCAGGCGAGAAGGGCGCGGAAGCTCATGCGTCGTCCTCAAAATCCATTCAGAACGTATCAAGAACAATCCAGACGTGCATGGCAAGTGAAACTTCGCTCATGAAGCTTGGCTGCTGAAACTTGGCCGCAGGCGTGGCCGTTTGATGTCGCGAGGGACCGGGATGGTCCCGTGTAACCGATGGAGACGACGGATGATCGACCTCTCGCAGATCAAGGAACACCAGGAAGTCGTCGGCTCGGACGGCGGTCACGTCGGTCGCGTAGACCACGTGATGGGCGGCGAGATCGAACTGGCCAAGCTGGATCTGGGCGGCGGCTTCAAGCACCACATGATCCCGCTGTCGTGGATCGAGTATATCGACGACGACAAGGTCCATCTGAGCCTGACGAAGGACGACGCAAAGTCCAAGTGGCGCGAAAAGCACTGAGCCTGAGCGCTCGGTGATTTCGAAGGGCCTCCGCTCGTAAGAGCGGGGGCCTTTTGCTTGACCGGGTTCCAGAAGCAGCCGCCTATCCGGGCGCATCCAGCGCGGAGGGGTTCGATGTACACGCTCTATGGTTCGCCCAGCACGGCCGGCACGGCCATCCACTGGCTGCTCCTGGAACTGGGCGCGCCGTTCGAGGCCCGGCTGCTGGATTTCGACAAGGCCGAGCACAAGGCGGCGGACTATCTGGCGCTCAATCCCGATGGCGTCGTGCCGACCCTGATCGTCGACGGTGCGCCGGTGACCCAGATGGCCGGGATCGCGACCCTGCTGGCCGAACGTCACCCGGAAGCCGGATTCGCACCGCCGCTGGGCTCAGCCGAACGCGCCGAGTATCTGAGCTGGACCCTGTGGCTGGCCAACAGCTTCCAGCCTAACTTCCGGGCCTGGTTCTATCCGCATGAGCCGGCCGGCGGTGAAGCGCAGGACGCCGTACAGGCCACGGCTCGCGAGCGGATCGAGGCTGGTCTGGCGCGACTGGACGCTCGCCTGGCCGATCGCGACTACCTGGTCAGCGACCACTTCACGACGGTGGACCTGCTGGCCACGATCCTGTGCCGCTGGACCCGCAATATGCCCAAGCCCGCAACGGCTTGGCCGAACCTGAAACGCTATCTCGACGCCATCCGCCAGCGGCCTGCGCTGCGCGAGGTCCATGTCCGCGAAGGGCTTACGGACTGGATCAACGATTAGCCGATCCGGCTCGACATCCCGCCGTCGACCGGCAGCACGACGCCCGTGACGAAGCAGGCTTCGTCGCTGGCCAGATAGAGCGCGGCATAGGCCGTGTCCCAGGCTGTGCCCATCGCCCCGCCTAGCGGCACGCGGGCGCTGCGGCTGGCGCGGACGGCCTCGACGCTCTGGCCGGTCATCTCGGCGATGCCGGCGACGGCCATCGGGGTGTCCATCAGGCCCGGCGCGACGGCGTTGCAGCGCACGCCCTTGCCGGCGTTGGCCTGGGCGACGCTGGCCGTCAGGCGGTTCACGCCCGCCTTGGAGACCTCGTAGGCCAGTTGGTTTCCACCGGCGATGCCGGCCAGGGACGAGATGTTGACGATCGCGCCCGAGCCCTGTTCGCGCAAAACGGGGAGGGCGGCGCGGGTCACGCGCCACAGGCCCTTCAGATTGACGTCGAGGATGCGCTCGAAGGCGTCCTCGGTCAGCTTGTGCGCCGGGCCGTCGCCGCCACCGCCGATTCCGACATTGTTGATCAGGATGTCGAGACCGCCGAGCTGGGCTTGCGCCGCCGCCACGATCGCCTCGCCGGCGTCGGTCTGGCGGATGTCGGCAGCCAGAGCGTAGGCGGTCCCGCCCTCGGCCGCGATCAGCGCAGCGGTTTCCTCGGCGCGGTCCAGGTGGCGGTCGACGCAGAGGACGCTGGCGCCCTCGCGGGCGAACAGCAGCGAAATGGCGCGGCCGTTGCCGATGGTCTCGCCGGGCGTCTGGCCAGCCCCGACGACGATGGCGCGCTTGCCTGAGAGCCGCATCCTCAGAAGGCCTTCAGGTCGGGATCGAGCGTCTGGCCCTCGTCGAGCTGCACGCCGAAAGTGTTCAGCAGCATCGAGACCTGGGTGTACTGGCCGGCGGTGAAGACCACGTCCATGGCCTGCTTCTCGCTGAAGTGCGTCCGCAGGGCCTCCCACGTCGCGGTCCCGATGAAATGGTCGTAGTGCAGTTCGTCGGTCGCCTGGATCAGGGCGGTGTCGGCAGGACTCCAGCCCGCGGATGGGCCAGTCTTCAGCCGTTCGATCTCGTCGTCGGTCAGGCCGCAGCGGCGGCCGATCTCGGCGTGCTGGGTCCATTCATAGCCGCTGCGGCACAGGAAGCCGGTGCGCAGGATGACGATCTCACGCTCGCGCGGGGCCAGGGCGTTCTTCTTGGAGAGGACGTAGTTGCCCCAGGCCAGGAAGGCCTTCAGCGCCTTGGGCGCGTGAGCCATGGTCCGGAAGATGTTCAGCACAGGCCCGGCCGGGATCACTCCGCCGCCGCCTAGGGGCGCCAGCACCTCGGCCTGTTCCGGCGTCCAGTCGGCCTGCTCGAGCGGACGGATCCTGGGCTCGGACAATCTCACGGCGTTCTCTCCCTCATCGGCGCCAGCATTTCGAACCAGCGACGGCAAGGCGTCAAACGATTGTTCGAGGGTGGTGAATCACCGGCCGCCGCCGGTGATCTCCTTGATCATTGCCTGGACCGGGGCCTTGCCGTTGTTGTTCCAGACCAGCTTCAGATAGGCCAGGGTGCGCTCGGCGGCGTCCTCGAACTTCCACTCGCAGTTCTCGAAGCGGCAGTTGTCGAACACCGGCGTCTCGCCGCCGGCATAGACCAGTCGGCAGCCACGGAATTCGCAGCCCGAGAAGTGCTCGCCGTCCAGCGAGACGGTCTCGTGGTTGTACATCGTCGAATGGGTCACAAGAGATCTTTCAGTTGTCGTCTTGGTCCCGGGGAGGGGCCTCGTCCGACTGGGCGGCCTGCTTGGCCGCGGCTTTCTCGGCGGCCTTTTCGGCGGCCTTGCGCGCCTTCTGGCGTTCGCGCTCTTGGCGCTCGAAGGAGTAGTTGGGCGTGCGCGCCATGTGGGCGACCTCCGTTTGGCCGCCAAGCGCGACAGGTTTTCTAAGCGCGCTCCGGGCGCTTCGGTTC
>JAEXJH010000181.1 GCA_023445955.1 Pseudomonadota bacterium | reverse complement strand
CAGTTCATAGTGGACGAGCTTGGTCGGCAGGATCTCGAACATCAGCCAGGTCGGGACCAGCCAGCAGACGGCGAAGCGCACGCCCGGCTCGTTGCGCTTGGTCCAGCCGACGACCAGGCCGGCGGGCAGCAGCAGGGTGGCGGGGAACGACAGCAGGGGGGCGAGCAGGGCGTGGTAGCCGAACGGACCGGCGTGACCCTCCTGGCCGCCGGCCAGCTTGGGGGCCAGGTCCCCGCCCACGGCCGCGCCCCAGAAGGCGCCGTCGGTGGCCACGGTGATCATCATCGCCCAGGGCAGGCAGATGGCCGCGAACAGGATCAGGCCCCAGGTCCAGCCCAGGTCCTTCATCCAGGCGGACTTGCGGTCCCAGATGGCCAGGCCGATCAGGGCGAAGGCGGCGACCAGCAGGCCGACCGGGCCCTTGATCAGGGCGGCGATCGACAGGCCCAGCCAGAAGGCGATCTTGGTCCATGTCTTGACGGTCTCGCCCTTCAGCTGGGCGGCGTAGACGCGGGCCAGGGCGGCCATGGCCAGGGTGGTGGTCCCGCACAGGGCCGCGTCGGTCTTGGCGATGAAGGCCTCGGACGACAGCAGGAAGGTCGCGCCCAGGATCGAGCCGGCGAGCAGGCCGGTGCGCGGATCGAACAGCGCCCCTGCGCCCCAGGCGCAGGCCGCGGCCGCCAGCATCGCGCCCAGCAGGGACGGGATGCGATAGGCCCAGATCCGCCGGTCCTCGGCGTCGGAGAACGTCTTGACGCTCATGGCCTGCAGCCAGTGGATGCCGACCGGCTTCTTGAAGCGCGGCTGGTCCTGGAACTTGATGACGACGTAGTCGCCGGTCTCCAGCATCTGGGACGTGGCCTGGGCGAAGCGCGACTCGTCGCGGTCCAGCGGCGGCATGGCGAACAGGCCGGGCAGGCCGGCGATCAGGGCGACCAGTGCAGCGAACAGGGGGCCGCGCCACCCTCGGCTCCAGTCGTCGAGGCGAGATTCAAGCGTCATGGTCGCAGCTTTAGCACGATCCTTTCGTGTGGGAATTTTTCGGCTATTAGAAGCCGATGAACGCCACCCCCGATTTTTCCGTCGTCGTGCCCGTCTTCGACGAAGGCGAGGCCGCGCCGAAGCTGGCGCGCGAGATCGCGCTCGCCTTCTCGGGCGAGAACTACGAGATGATCTTCGTCGACGACGCCAGCCGCGACGACACCAAGGCCCGCCTGGTGGCCCTGAAGGCCGAGATCCCGCAGCTGCGCGTGCTGGGCCATCACAAGAACTCGGGCCAGAGCCGCGCCGTGCGCACTGGCATCCTGGCCGCCCGCGGGCCGATCATCGTCACCCTGGACGGCGACGGCCAGAACGACCCGGCCGACGCGCCGCGTCTGGCCAAGGCCCTGCAGGCCGGTCCCGACACCCTCGCCCTGGTCGGCGGCGAGCGGGTCAAGCGCCAGGACAGCAACGCCAAGCGCTTCGCCTCCAAGTTCGGCAATGGCGTGCGCAAGCGCCTGCTGAAGGACACCGCCAACGACACCGGCTGCGGCCTGAAGGCCTTCCGCCGCGAGGCCTTCATCCGCCTGCCGTACTTCGATCACATCCACCGCTACATCCCGGCGCTGATGCTGCGCGAAGGCTATGAGGTGGCGTTCCAGCCGGTGAACCATCGCCATCGCGAAACCGGGGTGTCGAAATACACCAACTTCGGCCGCCTGAAGGCTTCGGTGTCGGACCTGCTGGGCGTGATGTGGCTGCAATCGCGGGCCCGCAATCCCCAGGGCGTGGACGAAGCATAGGCCTCGTTAGGCGAGCCGGCTTCACCGCAACGAAAAATCCCGCTACGCCTTAACCATGGCATGAGACTGCATTCTCGCGCCCGAGGGGGAAGTTCGATGTTCGCAGCCATTCCGCTGCTGGCGCTGCCGGTCATTGTCTACAATCTGGTCGCTCTGACCCTGGCGGGCGGCTTCAAGGCCGTGGACGCCAGCGTCCGCATGACCGACCGACTTTTCACCATCCACATGACCTCGCGCGCCGAGTGGGGCGTCAGCCTGGGCGACCTGCTGCTGGCCGCCTCGCTGGTGGTGCTGTTCGTCGAGCTCTTGAAGTCGACGACCAGCCGCAAGATCGCGATCATCAACCACTCGCTGTCGATGGTGCTGTTCATCCTGTGCCTGGTCGAGTTCCTGCTCGCCCCGGCCTTCGCGACCTCGACCTTCTTCCTGATCACCCTGATGGTGCTGCTGGACGTTCTGGCCGGGTTTATCGTGACGATCGTCGCGGCGCGGCGGGATGTGGATTTCGGGGATCACTGATCCAGGCTCAGCGCCCACTCCGTCTCGCTGCGTATCCGCAGGTGGCGCGAGGCGTAGCCTCGTGACGGAGGGGGCGCTCTGCGACCTATCCCGGAAACCCGCCCGTCTGCCGTAGCGCCTCGCCCAGCGCCATCGCCGCGGTCGTCGCCAGGTTCATCGACCGCGTCTCGGCTCGGATCGGGATCACGATCCGCCCCTGCGCCGCCGCATGGACCTCTTCCGGCGCGCCGCGACTCTCGTTGCCGAACAGCAGCGTATCTCCGGGGGCGAACGAAAACCTGTGGAAGGGCGTGGCGCCGCGCGTCGTGAAGAGCAGCAGGCGCCCGTCAACACGCTCCGGCGCCTTAAGGAAAGCCTCCCAGCTGTCGTGGCGCATCAGCTGCGTCAGCGGCCCATAATCCAGGGCCGCGCGCTTCAAGCTCTTGTCATCCAAGGGAAAACTACAGGGCTCGATGACGTCCAGCCCAACCCCGAAGCAGGCCGAGAGTCTGATCGCAGCCCCGACGTTTTGGGGAATGCCTGGTTGAAAAAGTGCGATACGCATAATAAGCGAACCAACCACAAGGGCAGCAGGGGCTTTGCCGGGAATCGAAAGGGCTTGCGGACTCGGTCCGCGCGTCCGATACGACGATCCGACCGCTGCCTTGTGGCGGAGATCCGCTTGCGGGTCGAGCAAGATATGGCGCTGAAAAGCGCTTCTCCAAGTCGGACCGCTTTTCGCGGACTGGCGGAAATAGAGGGTGACTTAAGGTGGCCGACACCGCCGTGGGCGCAACGACTGAGCCGGAACACGGGAGCGATCCCTCCCGGCGCGACTTCATTC
>JAEXJH010000180.1 GCA_023445955.1 Pseudomonadota bacterium | reverse complement strand
AACAGGGTCAGGGCGGTCGAGGTGATCAGGCCGCCGATGACGACCGTGGCCAACGGACGCTGCACCTCCGCGCCCGTGCCCGTGCCGATGGCCATGGGTACGAAGCCAAGGGAGGCGACCAGGGCGGTCATCAGCACCGGCCGGAAGCGTTCCAGAGCCCCGTGGGTCACCGCCTCGTCGACCGCCATACCGTCCTCGATATTGCGGCGGATGGCGGCGATCAGGACGAGGCCGTTCAGCACCGCCACGCCCGAGACGGCGATAAAGCCGACGGCGGCCGAGACCGAGAACGGGATGCCGCGCAGGAAGATCGCGAAGATCCCGCCCGCCAGGGCCAGCGGCACGGCGGTGAACACCGTGCCGGCCAAGGCGGCGCTACGCAGGGCCATGTAGAGCACGCCGAAGATCATCAGGAAGCAGATCGGCACGATCAGGCTGAGGCGCTTGCTGGCTGCCTGCAGGTTCTGGAACTGGCCGCCCCACTCGATGTACGAGCCGGCCGGCAGGCGAACCTGCTGGTCGATCTTCTTCTGGGCCTCGTCGACGAATGAGCCGAGGTCGCGGCCGACGACGTTGGTCTCGACATAGATGCGGCGCTTGCCGTTGTCGCGGCTGACCTCATTGAGGCCCTCGGTGAACTGGAAGCTGGCCAGCTGGCGCAGCGGCACCGAGGCGCGGGGGCCGGTTCCGGTCTGCGGCAGCATCACCGGGATGGCGCCCAGGGCGTCCAGGTCGTTGCGCTTGGCGTTGGGCAGGCGCACGACGATGTCGAAGCGCTTGTCGCCTTCGAAGACCTGGCCGGCTTCGCGTCCGCCCAGGGCGGCCGAGACGGTGTCGGCGACGTCCTGCACGGTGAGGCCATAGCGGCCGATGGCGTCCCGGTCGAACTTGATGTCGAAGGTCGGGAAGCCCTCGGTCTGGGCCACGCGGGCGTCGGAGGCGCCCGGCACGGTGCGCAGGACCTTGACGATCTGGTCGGCCGTTGCGGTCATCTTGCCCAGGTCCTCGCCATAGAGCTTCACGGCCACGTCGGAGCGGACCCCGCCGATCAGTTCGTTGAAGCGCATCTCGATGGGCTGGGTGGCGTCATAGAAGTTGCCGACGATCGGGGCGGTGGCCTTGCGGATGCGCTCGATCACCTGCTCCTTGGTCTTCACGCCGGCGGGCCAGTCCTTCTTGGGCTTGAGGATGACGTAGTTGTCCGAGGCGTTGGGCGGCATCGGGTCGGCCGCCAGACTGGCGGTGCCGGCCTTGGAATAGACCGTCACTACCTCGGGCAGGGCCATGATCGCCCGCTCGATCGGCAAATCGAGCTCGACGGACTTGTCGATCGAGGTCGAGGGGATGCGGACCGAGGACAGGTTCAGGTTCTGCTCGTCCAGGGTCGGCATGAACTCGCGGCCCACGAAGGCGAACGCCACCATGGCCAGGGCGAAGACGCCGACCGCAGCCCCGATGAACGGCCAGGGCTGGGCCACCGCGCGGTGCAGCCACGGCGCATAGGCGTCCTTGGTCTTGGCGACGGCGGGGACTTCCTTCTCCGAGATGTGGCCCCGGATCAGGAGGGCGGTCATGGCCGGCACGAAGGTCAGCGACAGCACGAACGCCGAGGCCAGGGCCAGCATCAGGGTGATGACCATCGGCGAGAACATCTTGCCCTCGACGCCCTGGAAGGTGAGGCAGGGCAGGAAGACCAGGAAGATGACGATCTGGCCGTAGACGGTCGGGCGGACCATCTCGCGGGTCGAACTCAGCGCCACCTCCAGCCGCTCCTGCAGGTTCAGGATGCGACCCTCGTGGTGCTGGCGCTCGGCCATGCGGCGCAGGGTGTTCTCGACGATGATGACCGCGCCGTCGATGATCAGGCCGAAGTCCAGCGCGCCCAGGCTCATCAGGTTGCCGGAAATCTTCATCCCGTTCATGCCGATGGCGCTGAAGAGCAGCGACAGCGGGATCACCAGCGTGGCGATCAGGGCCGCCCGCCAGTTGCCCAGCATGAAGAACAGGATGGCCACGACCAGCAGCGCGCCCTCGGTGAGGTTGCGGGCCACGGTGGCGATGGTCGCCTCGACCAGCTGCGAGCGGTTCAGCATCACTTCCGAGGTGACGCCCGCTGGCAGGTTCGGGTTGATGGCCTTCAGCTTCTCGGCCGCCGCGTGGGCGACCGTGCGGCTGTTCTCGCCGACCAGCATCAGCACGCTGCCGACCACCATCTCGTGGCCGTCGCGGCTGGCCGCGCCGCGACGCAGCTCGCCGCCGATATTGACCGTGGCGACGTCGCGCAGCAGCACCGGCACGCCGCCGCGCGTGGCGACCACCGCGCGGGCGATCTCGTCGGCTGATTGGATGCGGGCGTCGCCGCGCACCATGTAGCTCTCGCCCGAACGCTGGATGAAGTTGGCGCCGACCGACAGGTTGGCCTTCTCCAGGGCGTCGCCCAGCTCGCTGTAGGAAATGCCGTAGGCGGTCAGCTTGGCCGGATCGGGCTCGACGACGTACTGCTTCACGTAGCCGCCCAGGGAGTCGACGTCGGCCACGCCCGGCACCGCGCGCAGCTGCGGACGGACGATCCAGTCCTGCACGGTGCGCAGATAGGCCAGGCGCGCGGTCTCGTCGGCCAGGCGCTCGCCGTCATCGGTGATGAATGACCCGTCGCTCTGCCAGCCGGGCTTGCCGTCCTGGACTTTCGCACCCTTGCCATTCGGGTTCTTGAAGTCGACGGCGTAGTGGACGATCTCGCCCAGGCCCGTGGACACCGGACCCATCTGCGGCTCGGCGCCGGCGGGCAGGCTGGGTCGCGCCTGGGCCAGACGTTCGGTCACCTGCTGGCGCATGAAGTAGAGGTTGGCGTCTTCCTTGAAGACGGCCGTCACCTGCGAGAAGCCATTGCGCGAGAACGACCGGGTGCTCTCCACGCCGGCCAGACCCGCCAGGGCGGTCTCGATCGGGAAGGTGACGCGCTTTTCGACCTCGACCGGTCCCAGGGTCGAGACGACGGTGTTGATCTGCACCTGCTTGTTGGTGATGTCGGGCGTGACGTCGATCGGCAACTTGAAGAGCTGCCAGGTCCCGAACGCCGAGACGATGGCCACCAGCACGAGGACCATCCATCGTGCTCTGACCGAGAAGGCTAGGATGCGGTCGATCATTCTGCGTCAGCGCCTTTGACGATCTCGGCCTTCAGCAGGAAGGCATTACGGGCCGCGACGGTCTCGCCGGCCTTCAGGCCCGAGACGATCAGCGCCTGACCGCCGCTGCGGGTGGCGACCACGACCGGACGGACCGAGAAGCCCGTGGCGGTGCGCACGAAGACCACGTCGCGGCCTTCCATCGACTGCACGGCCTCTTCGGGCAGGATGAAGCCCGGCTGACCGGTGCCGCGTGCGGTGATCGTGGCCTGGATGGCCTCGCCGGGGACGAGGCCGCCGCCCGACACCGACAGCACCACCGTGGCGGTGCGGGTCTCGGGGTTCAGGGTCGGGGTCACCGAGCGCACCGTGGCGGCGATCGTCTGGCCGGCGGCGTTGCGCACCGAGGCCGTCGCGCCGGGGACGATGCGGGCCGCGTCCTGCGGGCTGACCGCCACCTCGACCTGGACGTCGCGGGCGTCGGCGACGCGGAACAGCTCACTCTCCGACTGGACGAAGGCCCCCAGGGTGGCGGGGGCGGCGGTGATCCGGCCGCTGATCGGGCTGACCACGGCGACGCTGCGACCGTCGGCCGAGACGCGCGAGGCCCCGGCGGCGGCGCGGGCCCCGGCGGCTTCGGCCCGAGCCGCATCGGCCTGCGCCTTGGCGGTCTCGTAGTCCTGGCGGGAGGTCACGCCTTGCTCGAACAGCTTCTTCTCGCGGGCGAGGTTGGAGGTCGCCAGGACAGCGCGGGCGTCGGCTGCGCCGCGCTGGCCAGCGACCAGGGCCGCATCGCGGCTCTCCCCCAGGG
>JAEXJH010000179.1 GCA_023445955.1 Pseudomonadota bacterium | reverse complement strand
CCGGCGAAGTAGCGGAAGTGGTCGATGGCCAGCGGAATGTCGGCGGCCAGGGTCTCGCGGATCGGCTTGCCGTTGTCCCAGGTCTCGGCGGTGGCCAGGGTCTCGAGGTTCTCCTCCATGCGGTCGGCGATGCGGAGAAGAATCCGCGAGCGATCGGCGGCGGGGGTCTTGGCCCAGGCGGCCTTGGCGGCGTGGGCGGCGTCCAGGGCGCGCTCGATGTCTATATCCTGCGAGCGGGCGACCTCGCAGATCTTCTGGCCATGGATCGGCGAGGCGTTGTCGAAGTAGCGGCCGTCGGCTGGCGCGACCCACTGGCCGCCGATGAAGTTGTCGTAGCGCGTCTTGAACGGCGGGCGCGACAGGGACTCGATGAATTCGGGCTTGGTCATGGGTTTCCTCCGGCGCCGTCAGGGGCGTCTTGGAGAAGACCTTGGCGCGGCTCCCGCGCGGTGCGACGTCGAGACGAAGCCCGGCCGCACGGTGTGTCTCAGATCTGAGACAGCTTCAGTGGAATTCCCGTCCGCGCGCCAGGTCCAGGCGCTTGAGCTTGCGGTTCAGGGTGGCGCGCGACAGGCCCAGCAGGCCGGCTGCGGCCGAGACATTGCCGCCGGCCTGGGTCAGGGCGCGGCGGACGGCGGCGCGTTCGGCTTCGTCCAGGTCCGCCGAACGGTCGGGGGAGGGCAGGCCGCGCTTCAGCGTCTCATCAGTCAGCTTCAGGGCCAGCCGCGCGGCGCGAGTGGCGCCGATCACCACGTCGTCGCCGTCGACGGCCAGCATCGGGACCGAGGCGCGATCAGCGGCGGTCTCAGGCAGCAGGACGATCCGCGCCTGGGGGAAGGCCTCGCGGAAGGCGCGGGTCTCGATGCGGCGGGCGGCGTCGGTGACGGCGCGCTCGACCAGACCGGTAAGGCCTTGCAGGTCCGAGCGGCACGAGGAGACGTCCAGCGCCCCGGCCAGGCGTCCGGCCGCGTCGAACAGCGGTGCGACGGTGCAGGACAGGCCGATATTGCGGGTGTGGAAGTGCTGGTCGCGATGGATCGTCAGCACCCGTTGCTCGGCGATGCAGGTGCCGATGCCGTTGGTGCCCTCGCGCGCCTCGCTCCATACCGCGCCGTTCCACAGGCCCCAGCGGCGGAAGACCGGATCGTCAGCCGCCACGCCCCGGCGATCGACCGGCACGCCGTCCGCGTCGGTCAGCAGCACGCAGCAGCCGCCATCGCCTACGGCCTGGAACAGGGCGTCGAGATTGTCCTGGGCGGCGGCCAACAGCGGACCCATCCGCTCCTGGGCTTGGCGCAGCTCGGTCCCGGACAGGGTCTCGGGCGGCCTGCGGTTTTCGGGATCGAGGTGGTGCTGGGTCAGGCTGCGACGCCACGAGGCGGCCAGCGGCGTGGCCGCGCCGTCGCTCAAGACCGACAGCACCCGTTCGGCATGGCCCGGTTCGGCCATCGCGTTCCTCCTCGCCCGAGCTCGAAACATGACGCCGCGACAGCGTCCGGCGCAAGTGTGACGTTTTAGGGTCGGCCTGTTCCGGGTTTGGGCGTAAGCCAGGGACGTATCGTAGAAGGAGCGTCCCATGCTGCTGGCCCTGTCCACCTGGTCCGAGATCGAAGCGCGCATCAAGACCAGCCCGACCGTCGTCGTGCCGATCGGCTCGAACGAGCAGCACGGGCCGACGGGCCTGCTGGGCACCGATTGGCTGTGCCCGGAGATCATCGCCCACGAGGCCAGCAAGCGGGCCGGCGATCGGATCCTGGTGGCTCCGACCTTCAACATCGGCATGGCTCAGCACCACCTGGCGTTCCCGGGCACCATCTTCCTGCGGCCCTCGACCTTCATCGCCGCGATTGGCGACTGGGTGCGGTCGCTGGGCGCCCACGGCTTCACGCGGATCTATTTCTTGAACGGCCACGGCGGCAACGTCGCCTCGATCGAGGCGGCCTTCTCGGAGATCTATGCCGACTACAGCTTCCGCCAGCAGCGCGCGCCATTCGCCCTGAAGCTGAAGAACTGGTGGGACCTGGCCGGCGTCAACGCCCTGGCCAACCGCCAATTCCCCGTCGGCCACGGCAGCCACGCGACCCCGTCCGAGATCGCCGTGACCCAGTGGGCCTATCCCGAGACGATCAAAACCACGGCCTATGAGCCGCAGATCGCGCCGTCGGGTCCGATCCGCGAGGCCCTGGACTTCCGCGCCCGCTACGCCGACGGCCGCATGGGTTCGGACCCGGCCCAGGCCACGCCCGAGAAGGGCGGCGAGCTGGTCAACATGGCGGCCAACGCCCTGCTGGAAGACATCGCCGCGTTCGGGGCCGAGACGGCGCCGGCCTAGGCCTCGACCGTCCTACGCTCCAGCGCCGGCTGGCCGTGGCGCGTGGCCATGATCTCGCCGATCACCGCCACGGCGACCTCGAACGGGGCCTTGCCGCCTAGGTCCAGGCCGATCGGGGCGCGCAGCTTGGCGAAGTCGCGGTCGGTCAGGCCCGAGGCCTTCAGCCGCGCGATCCGCTCCGGCAAGCGCCGCCGCGCGCCCAGCAGGCCGACATAGGGCGCGGGCGAGGGCAGGGCGGTCATCAGCGCGGCGTGGTCGACCTCCATGTCGTGGCCGCAGATGGCGACGGCGGTCCAGGCGTCGAGGCCGATGCCGGCCAGCGCCGCCTCGGGCGTCTCGCGGCTGTAGGCGACTCCGGCCAGGGGCGGCGGGGTCGCCGGGCCCTTGGGGCGCACCAGGAAGGTTTCGAAGCCGGACTGCGCGCCCAGGCTGGCCACGGCCAGGGCGGTCGGATCGCCGCCCAGCACCACCAGGCGCGGCGGCGGATCATAGGCCCGCTCGAACGCGCCCGGCCACAGGGCCTGGGGCTCCTCGACGCACAGGCGCTTCAAGCCATCCGTGACCCAGAAGGCGGGCGCGCGGGCCTCGGCCAGGTCCAGCAAGGTGCGAACCGCGGCGTCGTCGGGCGCGATCTTCTCGACCAGGATCTCGATCCGCGCGCCGCACAGCAGACGGATGTCCGGCCAGGGACTGCCTTCGCCATAGATCAGCCGACGCGGCGCGCCGTCTTCAAGGCAAGCCTTGGCGTGCACCTCGACATCGGCCTCGATGCAGCCGCCTGACAAAAATCCCGAAACAATATTTTCGCCGAACACCATTTGCGCCCCGACCGGACGTGGTCCGCCGCCGCCCAAACTTGTGATGGTCGCCAGGGCCGCAGGCCCTCGGGACAAGGCTTTCGCCAAGGCGGGACGGGCGTCGTCGGCCATGCCGTGCATGGGCCAAGCATCGTCTGAGCGGTCGGTCGTCATCATGGCGACTTTAACGCCTCGGCAAGGTTCCAGAAACCGGATGTTCAAACCTTGGCGCGTACCGTCGCGGTCTGTTGTTGTGTTTGCGCACGGATGGCGATGTCCATTTCGGTCTCAAAACTCGGTTTGGCTGCGGCCCAGTTCGGTCTCGACGGCGGTAGCTCGTCGGCGCCGCGCGGTCGCTCGCCTGAAGCCGAAGCACGCGACATTCTCAATATCGCCGCCCGCGCCCGTCTGTCGGTGCTGGACGCCTCGGGCCTGTTCGGCCGCGCCGAGACCCTGCTGGGCGACCTGATCCCGCGTCCGGTGCCGTTCCGCGTCTGCCTGGCCACCGCTCGCGCCGATCGCGGTCCCGACTATGTCGAGGCCGAAGCCCGCGCCGCCCTGCGCCGCATCGGCGTCGAGCGCGCCGATTCGATCATCGTCCACTCGCCCTCGGAACTGTGCGGACCGCACGGCGCAGCCCTGTGGGATCGCCTGCACCGCCTGAAGGACCAGGGGCTGTTCGCCAAGATCGGCGTCGCCGCCCACGCCACCGACGATCCGGTCGGCGTCGCCAAGCGCTTCAAGCCC
Organism: Pseudomonadota bacterium; assembly: GCA_023445955.1. GTDB lineage: Bacteria > Pseudomonadota > Alphaproteobacteria > Caulobacterales > Caulobacteraceae > Caulobacter. The sequence goes on along the minus strand of JAEXJH010000179.1, from coordinate 1,187 downwards.
GATATCCTGCAAGCCCCGGCCTCGCTGCTCGACCAGCGCCTGCTGGCCGACGGCTCGCTGCAACGCATCGCCGGCATGGGCGTCGAGGTGCACCTGCGCTCGATCTTCCTGAACGGCCTGCTGTTCCTGCCGCCCGACCGCGTCCCGGCCCAGCTGAAGGGCGCCTCGGGCCGTCTGTCGCGCGTGCGCCGGATGATCGCCGAGGGTCGCTCGGATCCGCTCCAGGCCGCCCTGGGTTTTGCCCTGTCGCGCGCCGAAGGCTCGGCCGTGATCGTCGGCGTCAACTCGGCCGCCGAGCTGTCGGCCGTGGTCGCCGCGGCTTCCAGCCCGCCGCCGGATCTCGACTGGGACGACATGGCCATCGACGATCCGGTCGCGCTCGACCCGCGACGTTGGGTCGCCTGATCCACCTCTAGAATCACCAGCGACAGTGAAGGCGGCTCAACCAGCCGCCTTTTTCGCGCGCCTCGTTATCCGCGAATTAAGCATGCGGGTTAGCGACCTGTAAGTTTCTGATTCACATCGGTTTTATGAGTCTGGTCTAGCTTTATCCCAACAAAGGGAGACGCGTCATGATCCTCGCCGTCCTGCAAGCCCGCATGGGGTCGTCCCGCCTGCCGGGCAAGTCGATGGCCACCCTCCGGGGCGAGCCGATGATCGTGCGCCAGCTGGAGCGCCTGCGCGGCGCGCGCTGTCTCTCGAAGATCATGGTGGCGACCAGCAACGAGACGGTCGACGACGCCCTGGCCGGCTTCCTGGTCTCGCGCGGCCACACCGTGCATCGCGGCGCCGGCGCCGACATCCTGGCGCGCATCGCCCGCTGCGCCGAGGCGATCAGCTCGGTCAGCCATGTGGTCCGCCTGAAGGGCGACGCGCCGTTCATGGATCCGGGGGTCATTGACGATGCCATCCGCATGGCCCTGGCCAGCGGCGCCGACTACACCTCCAACCGCGTGCATCGCACCTTCCCGGCCGGTCTCGAGGTCGAGGTGATCAAGGCCAGCGTCTTGCGCGAGGCCGCCGCCGAGGAGCGCGACCCGCAGGCCCGCGTCTCGCCGACCGCCGCCATCCGCAACCAGCCCCAGCGCTGGAGCCAGGCTCACCTGAAGGCCCCCCGCGACTGGTCGCGGCTCGACTGGCGGGTGAAGACCGCCGCGGATCTCGCCTTCGCCCGCTCGGTCTATGAC
>JAEXJH010000178.1 GCA_023445955.1 Pseudomonadota bacterium | reverse complement strand
GTGTCGGGTAAGGGCGGGGGCGGCGCTTCGAAGTCGTCGTCGTCGTCGTCGAAGTCTTCCGGTGGCGGCGCAGGGCGGGCGGCCACGACCGGCGAGGCCTCCGGCTTGACCGGACGCGGCGGCAGCGGGCGGCGGACGATCGCCTCGCAGCGGGCCAGCCAACGATTGGCCTCCTGCATCTGTTCGCCGGGAGAACGGCTCTCGCGGCGCAGCTCGTCGCCGGGGGCCCAGAGCTCCAGGGCGAAGTCGGGGTGGCGCGGGTCGTCGAAGATCAGGCGCAGGGTGACCGACTGGGCCTGGGGCGCGACGTGGTCGATGGCTCGACGGCCTTCGCCGCGGAAGACGCGGCCCATGACCTGGCCGTCGACTAGCAACTCGGCCCCCATCAGCTCTTCCAGCCGATAGACCAGGCACCAGGCGCCGCGATCCCAGGCCACGGCCAAGAGGTTGGTCGAGAACGAGAAGCCCGCGCCACGGCCGCGGCCGCGCGCCACGACGAAGCCTTCGGGATCGCTCTTCAGCACATGGCGCAAGGCCCGGCGCAGACGCCGGTCCTCGTCGCCGTACCAGATGGCCAGGCTGCCCAGGAACGTCACCGCCGAGCCGGCGATGGCCACGAACAGCAAAAGACGCGCAAGTTCGCTCATAGTGAAGTCAGGCTAGCGGGAGTCGTGATTCCCCGACAGGCGGCGCCTAGTCGCGGAAGTGGCCGACGACGGGCACGTGGTCGGACGGCTTTTCCTTGTCGCGCTCGTCGCGGTGGATGACGACGGCTTCCAGGCGGTCGACGGCCTGGGGCGAGCACAGCAGGTGGTCGATGCGAATCCCCAGGTTCCGCGGCCAGGCGCCGGCCTGATAGTCCCAGAAGGTGTAGCCGCCCGGCGCGCCGTCGACCTGCATGTAGGCGTCGGTGAAGCCCAGGTTCTTCAGCGCCCGGAACGCGCCGCGGCTCTGCGGCTGGAACAGGGCGTCGCCCAGCCAGGCTTCGGGATTGGCCACGTCCTCGGCCTCGGGGATGACGTTGTAGTCGCCCAGGATGACCAGCGGCTCCTCGAAGGCCAGCAGGCTCTGGGCGTGAGCGTGCAGCCGGCGCATCCAGGAGAGCTTGTAGTCGAACTTCTCGGTGCCGATCGGATTGCCGTTGGGCAGGTAGATGCCGACCACTCGGAAGGGGACCGGCGCGCCGATCACCGCCTCGACATAGCGCGCCTGCTCGTCGACCTCGTCTTCCGACAGGAACGGCAGGCCCTTGCGCACGTCCTCCAGTGGGAACTTCGAGAGCAGGGCGACGCCGTTATAGGTCTTCTGGCCGTGGACGACGACGTTGTAGCCCAGCCGCTCTAAGGCCTCGGTCGGGAACTTCTCGTCGACGCACTTGATCTCCTGCAGCACGGCCACGTCGGGGGCTTCCGATTCGAACCACGCCAGCACGCCTTCCAGGCGAGCGTTGATCGAATTGACGTTCCAAGTGGCGATACGCATTGACGGCTCCAGACTGCGGCGGGAGGCTAGGGCGCATGAAGGTCGCGCTCAAGTCAGCTGGTAAGCCAATCGATCGGGGACAGCTCACGCTGATGGTCCTGGCGACCGGCGTGTGCGGAATCTTCGCCGTGATCGGCGCAATCCTTGCGATCTTCACGCCGCTGGTCTTCGACCGGCAGGGCAATATGCTCAACCCCATCGCCTGGCTGGGTTTCGCCTTCGCGGCGCTGTTCTGGGTGGTGTGCCTGCTCGGCCCGCTGGCCGGCTGGATCCTGTGGCGCAAGGGGCAGACGCCCCTGGCCTGGGCCGCCATGGCCGCGCCCCTGGCCTGGGGCGCGCTGACGCTGACCCTGCTGCAGTTCGTTCCCGCCTAGCGGAGCTAGATCGAGAAGCTGACCCCACAGCCGCAGCTGGACTTGGCGTTCGGGTTGCGGACCCGGAACTCCGCGCCGGCCAGTTCATCGACGAAATCGATTTCCGAGCCCTTCAGCAGGGCCATGGAGACGACGTCGACCAGGGCCACGGCGTCGTCACGCTCGACCTTCAGGTCGTCGTCCTCGACGGTGTCGACCAGGTCGAACCGGTACTGGAAGCCGGAGCAGCCGCCGCCGTCGACGGCGACGCGCAGCATGAGCGGGCGGCCCTCGGTCTCGCCGATGGCCTTGATCCGACGCGCGGCGTTTTGGGAAAGCGTTAAGTCTACTTGGGTCATGGCTGTGGAAAAGTCACCTTCAGCCTATATGAGGGTGACGCGGCCTCTACGGAAGGGGTCAAATCGTCCAATGCGATAAAGGCGGTTCATGACCACGACCCCGTACTTCGTTCCGCGCGCGCCCTATGCCGAAGATCCGTTCAAGTCGCGGGGCCGCCGGTTCAAGGAAGACGAGAGCCGTACGCGGACGCCGTTCGCGCGGGATCGCGACCGCATCATCCACACCTCGGCCTTCCGCCGGCTGAAGGAAAAGACCCAGGTCTTCGTGGCGCACGAGGGCGACAATTTCCGCACGCGCCTGACCCACTCGCTGGAAGTGGCGCAGGTGGCGCGCTCGCTGGCGACGGCTCTGGGCCTGGACAGCGACCTGGCCGAGACCATCGCCCTGGGCCACGACATCGGCCACCCGCCGTTCGGCCACGCCGGCGAGGACGAGCTCGAGCAGCAGATGAAGGACTTCGGCGGCTTCGACCACAACGTCCAGACTTTCCGGGTCGTGACCGAGCTGGAGCACCGCTATCCGGACTTTCTGGGTCTCAACCTGACCTGGGAAACCCTGGAAGGGATCATCAAGCACAACGGCCCGGTGACCAACAAGCTGACCCGGCCGTCGTGGGAGGCGATCGCCAAGTACAACGCCGACTACGATCTGGGCCTCAACACCTGGGCGTCGGCCGAGGCGCAGGTCGCGGCCCTGGCCGACGACATCGCCTACAACAACCATGACGTCGACGACGGCGTCACGGCGGGCCTGTTCACCCTGGACGAGCTGATGGATGTGCCGTTGATCGGCCCGATCCTGGCGGCCGTGAAGAGCGAGCGCCCCGACCTCGACCCGCGCCTGACTCACCTGGAGGCCATCCGCCGCATGATCGGCGCGATGATCGACGACGTGATGGGCGAGACC
>JAEXJH010000177.1 GCA_023445955.1 Pseudomonadota bacterium | reverse complement strand
CTGCAGGAGCCCTCGCGCCTCGTCCGTCGCCGCGCAACCGACCAGGCCGCCCATGGCGTCGTGGACATAGGCCAGGGCGAACGGGAAGTCCTCGGTGTTGCTGGCCAGGGCGTCGCACAGCCCCTGGATCACGGCGTCCTGGGTGACCGCGCCGATCAGGCACTCGCCCAGCCGGCGCACGGTGTCGAGCCGCCGCTCGCTGATGACCCGCTCGGTCTCCTCGGTGACGATGCACATCAGCCCCCGGATCACGTCGCCGTCGCGCAGCGGGCTGTAGGTGAAGGTGTGGTAGGTCTCTTCAGGATAGCCGCTGCGCTCCAGCAGCAGCTGCAGCGCCTTGTTCCAGGTCGGCCGCCCCTCGATCATCACCGAGCGGACCTGGGGTTCGACGTCGGCATAGACCTCTTTCCAGACCTCGCGGAATGGCGCGCCCAACGCGTCGGGGTGCTTGATCCCGAGCGTGGGGGCATAGGCGTCGTTGTAGAAGAAGTTGAGGTCCTCGCCCCAGCCGAGCCACATCTCGAACCGCGAGGTCAGCATCATGGCCAGCGGCGTGGTCAGCCCGGTCGGCCAGGTCGCAGGCGGCCCCAGCCGGGTCGCCGACCAATCCTTGCGGCGCATTTGACGCGCCATTTCGCTATCGCCTGGAAAGACCCTGGCCAAGGCCAGTTCGTCATCGGTCTGCACGGCTGTCCCCTGCCCAAGCTTCGATAACGTCAAAGGGAAGCAAAGGCTCCTAGCGCGCGGCGCTCAAGCCGACCCCCTCGCGCGATCACGCGTTTCGATGGGCTCGAGACCTTCCGGGACCGCTCAGGCCAAAAAAAAAGCCCGGTGAAACCACCGGGCCAGTTCATTAGGGAGGAAACGCCCAGGAAGGGCAGAAGCGGCAGCGCCGCCTCACGAGGTCGTTTATAGGGTGCGACGCAAAAACAGGCAAGTAGAAAGTTGCTGGTTAATGTCGATTTTTTGACAGGGGTTTAGCGCAACCCGTTGTGGGGCAAGGGCTGGAGAACGCCGCTATATAAAACTGCCTTAATTTTAGTCATGTTGCGTCGCACAATTTGTTGCGTTTGAAACGGTCTCTCGCGAGAACACCTCCCAAACCCAAGCGCCGTAAGGCTTTGTGAATGACACCGGTTTCCTGCGACAAGTCTTTCATAGTGTCAGGGGTGGATAAATCGGCCGCAGTCGCGTAAAAGCCGCGCGCCTGACGCGTAGAGCGTCATCTCCTATTCCTCCCGAAAGTCCGTCCGCTCCCATGTCCATGCGAAATATCGCCATCATCGCGCACGTCGATCATGGCAAGACCACCCTCGTCGACCAGCTGCTGGCTCAGTCGGGCGTCTTCCGCGCCAACGAAGCCACCACCGAACGCGCCATGGACTCCAACGACCAGGAGCGCGAACGCGGCATTACGATTCTGGCCAAGTGCACCAGCGTGCTGTGGAACGGTGAAGCGGGCGAAACCCGCATCAACATCATCGACACCCCTGGCCACGCCGACTTCGGCGGCGAAGTCGAACGCATCCTGGGCATGGTGGACGGCTGCGTCCTGCTGATCGACGCCGAAGAAGGCGTTATGCCGCAGACCAAGTTCGTGCTGACCAAGGCGCTGAAGATGGGCCTGCGCCCGATCCTCTGCATTAACAAGGTCGACCGCGCGCACGCCGATCCGGACCGCGTCCACAACGCCGCCTTCGACCTGTTCGCCGCCATCGGCGCCACGGACGAGCAGCTGGACTTCCCGCACATCTACGCCTCGGGCCGTTCGGGCTGGGCCACGCTGGACATGAACGTGCCCAGCGACAACCTCGCTCCGCTGTTCGACCTGATCGTCCGCCACGTGCCGGAACCCAAGCAGATCAGCAAGGTCGACGAGCCGTTCCAGATGCTGAACGTGCTGATCGAAAGCGACCCGTTCCTGGGCCGCCTGCTGACCGGCCGCATCGAGAGCGGCAAGGCTGTCCCCGGCATGGCCATCCACGCCCTGGACCGCGACGGCAAGGAAATCGAGCGCGGCCGCATCACCAAGGTGCTGGCCTTCCGCGGCCTGAAGCGCCAGCCGATCGACGAGGGCGCCGAAGCTGGTGACATCGTCGCCATCGCGGGCATGTCCAAGGCGACCGTGGCCGACACCCTGTGCGCCATGGACGTCACCACCGCCCTGCCGGCCCAGCCGATCGACCCGCCGACCATCTCGATGACCGTCTCGGTCAACGACAGCCCGCTGGCTGGCCGCGAAGGCGACAAGGTCCAGTCGCGCGTCATCCGCGACCGCCTGCTGAAGGAAGCCGAATCGAACGTCGCCATCAAGGTGACCGAGACCAGCGAAGGCGACGCCTACGAAGTCTCGGGCCGCGGCGAACTGCAGCTGGGCGTCCTGATCGAAAACATGCGCCGCGAAGGCTTCGAGGTCTCGATCTCGCGTCCGCGCGTCGTGTTCCAGAACGACCCGGAAACCGGCAAGCGCCTGGAGCCGATGGAAGACGTCATGATCGACGTCGACGACGAGTTCTCGGGCATCGTCATCGAGAAGCTGTCGCTGCGGAAGGCCGAGCTGAAGGACATGGGTCCGTCGGGCGCCGGCAAGACCCGCATCCAGCTGACCGCCCCGTCGCGCTCGCTGATCGGCTATCAGGGCGAGTTCCTGACCGACACGCGCGGTTCGGGCGTGCTGAACCGCGTGTTCAGCCACTACGAGCCCTACAAGGGCGCGATCGACCAACAGCGCAAGGGCGTGCTGATCTCGAACTCGGACGGTGAAACCGCGGCCTACGCGCTGTGGAACCTGGAAGAGCGCGGCGTGATGTTCGTCGGCGCCGGCGAGAAGACCTACCTGGGCATGATCATCGGCGAGAACGCCCGTTCGGACGATCTCGACGTCAACCCGATGAAGGCCAAGCAGCTGACCAACGTCCGCGCCTCGGGCAAGGACGAGTCGATCCGCCTGACCCCGCCGCGTCGCATGACCCTCGAACAGGCCATCGCCTATATCGAGGAAGACGAGCTGGTCGAGGTGACCCCGAAGAACATCCGCCTGCGCAAGCAGATCCTGAACCCGTCGTTCCGCAAGCGTCGCGTCAAGGAAGAGTAGGATCTTCGGATCTTCGAAAATGGGGCCGCCGTTCGAAAGGACGGCGGCCTTTTTCTTGGGCGAATACCGCTCCGCAGTCGATTGCATGCAGGTGGCGCGCTGCGATTTTCTTAGCCGACACGCCGACTTAACCGTGGGTTTACCCGCACGGACCATGGTTTCCCGAGGGGACCTGCACTCCGGGAGAATAGCGCGTGCGCGCCATCGCCAGTTCGACGATCGGCCGCGGCTTGGCCGCGCTGGCTGAGCGGGTGAGCCCGGTCGTGCCCGAGGCCATGGCCGGGCGCGTCCGCATGGAGCAGGTGCAGAGCATCCTGCGCATGACCCCGGTGATGATGGGCGCCAATATCGTCATCGCCATGCTGGTCAATCTGGCCGGCATGACCGGTCCGCACCGCACGTCGCTGACCATCTGGGCGACGCTGGTGATGAGCTACGCCTTCCTCGGCCTTCGCGGCTGGTACGCCGCCAGGCGCCGCAAGAGCGCCAGGTCGACGGTTTCGGTGCGCGGCGTGCGTCGCATGGTGATCCAGGCGGGCCTTCTGGGCCTGCTCTGGGGCGTGCTGCCGATCCTGACCATGCCCAAGGAACAGGGCTTCGCCGGCGCCATGCCGATGCTGGTCGCCTCGGTGATCGCCGGCATGATCGGCTGCGGCGGCTTCGCCATGCTGACCCTGCCGGCCGCCGCCATCGCCTATTCGACCCCGATGGTCGCCGGCTCGCTGTGGGTGCTGGCCACCAGCAACGACCCGATCCTCTACGCCCTGGGCGGTCTGCTGATCTTCTGCCACCTGGTGGTCAGCGTCTCGTGCTTGTCGCACGCCAAGATCTTCGCCGAGCGCCTGGTCGCCGCCGACGAACTGGAGAAGCAGAAGCAGGTCGTGTCCCTGCTGCTTTCCGACTTCGAGGAAGGTGCCAGCGACTGGCTGTGGGAAGTCGACGCCACGGGCGCCATGACCTACGTCTCCGACCGCATGGCCGCCGTGGCCGGCGTCGACCGCGACGCCCTGATCGGTCGTCCGATGTCGGATCTGTGCGGCGCGGCCGAGGCTCCCAGCGGCCCCGTCGCCGCCCTCTCGTCGCTGTTCGCCGAGCAGAAGACCTTCCGCGACGTGGTCGTCTCGATCGGGGTGGGCGAGGAAACCCACTGGTGGTCGCTGTCGGCCAAGCCCGTACATGACCTGGACGGCGCCTTCACCGGCTTCCGCGGCGTGGGCGCCGACATCACCCAAGCTCGCGAGGACCAGGCCCGCATCTCGCGCCTGGCCCACTACGACGTGCTGACCCAGCTGCCCAACCGCCTGTCTTTCCTGCAGGCGTTGGGCAAGGCTTGGACGGAGCATGGCAAGACCAAAGCCCAAGGTGGAAGCGGCGCCGGCTGCGCCGTCCTCTGCCTGGACCTCGACCACTTCAAGGGCGTCAATGACAGCCTGGGCCACCCGATCGGCGACGACCTGCTGATCCAGGCCGCCGCGCGTCTACGCGACTGCGTCGGCCCGCAGGGTCTGGTCTCGCGCCTGGGCGGCGACGAGTTCGCCGTCGTCATCGCCCCCTCGCCCGGTCACGAGGCGCTGGGAGACCTGGCCCAGGCCATCGTCGCCACGCTCTCGGATCCCTATGACGTGCGCGGCCACAACGTGCTGATCGGGGCCAGCGTCGGCATCGCCGTCGCCCCGTTCGACGCCGACGATCCGGACGGCCTGCTGAAGAACGCCGACCTGGCCCTCTATCGCGCCAAAGGCGACGGCCGCGGCGCCTATCGCTTCTTCGAGACCGCCATGGACGTCTGGGCCCAGGAGCGCCGAGCGCTGGAGCTGGACCTGCGCGACGCCCTGGCCAACAACGAGCTGAAGCTGTTCTTCCAGCCCCTGATCGGTCGCCGCGAGAACGAGACCACGGGCTTTGAGGCGCTGTTGCGCTGGCAACATCCGCGCCGCGGCCTGGTGCCGCCGGACGACTTCATCGAGTGCGCCGAGCAGTGGGGCCTGATCGGCAAGATCGGCGAGTGGGTGCTGCACGAGGCTTGCCGCACGGCTGCGAGCTGGCCCGCGCACCTGACCGTCGCCGTCAACCTGTCGCCCAACCAGTTCGCCTCAGGCGAGCTGGTGACCCAGGTCGGCGAAGCCCTGGCCGCTTCGGGCCTGGAGCCTGGCCGCCTGGAGCTGGAGATCACCGAGGGCCTGCTGCTGCACGACAGCGCCAAGACCCTGGAGCAGCTGGCCGCCCTGAAGGCGCTGGGCGTGAAGATCGCCATGGACGACTTCGGCACCGGCTATTCCAGCCTGGCCTATCTGTGGCGGTTCCCGTTCGACAAGATCAAGATCGACCGCTCGTTCGTGGCCGAGATGCAGGACAACACGGCCATCGCCGACATCCTGCGCACCATCGCCCTGCTGGGCCAGACCCTGAACCTGGAAGTCACCGCCGAGGGCGTCGAGACCACCGCCCAGGCCCGCCTGCTGGCCGACATGCGCTGCGACACCTTCCAGGGCTTCCTGTTCGGCCGCCCGATGCCGGTGAGCGATATTCCCAGCTTCCTGCTCTCGAACCTGGCGCGGCAGATGCGGCGCGAGGACGAGGCCGACGACACCGCCGAAGCGGCCGTCGTCTAGGACTTCTTGATCAGGCCCAGGATCCACAAGAGCAGGATCGCGCCCAGGGTCGAGATCACCAGGCTGCCGACCCAGCCCCAGAAGTGGATGCCCAGCATCCCCGCCAGGAACGCGCCCAGCAGCGAGCCGACCAGGCCGACGATGAGGTTGGTCCAGAAGCCGTGATCGCGGTTCATCACCTTCTCGGCGATCCAGCCGGCGACCACGCCGATGATGATGGCTGCGATAAACCCGACGCCCTGCATGCTGCTGATCTCCCTTCAAGCTGCGCCGTAGAAATGCGCGGACGGGCTTCGGGTTTCAATGATACCCAAACGCCATGGTCCATCCCGTCTTCGACAACCTGCCCACCACGATCTTCGAGCGCATGAGCGGCCTGGCCCGCCAGCACGGCGCGATCAATCTGGGCCAAGGCTTTCCCGACGACCAAGGCCCCCTGCCCGTCCGCGAAGCGGCGGCGCGCGCGCTGATCGAGGGCTCCAACCAGTATCCGCCGATGCGCGGCCTGCCCGAACTGCGCGCCGCCGTCGCCGGGCACTATGGCCGGACGCAAGGCCTGTCGCTTGATCCGGACACGGAGATCGTCGTCACTTCCGGCGCGACCGAGGCCCTGGCGGCGGCGTTCACGGCGCTGATCTCGCCCGGCGACGAGGTGGTGCTGTTCCAGCCGTTATACGACGCCTACCTGCCGCTGGTCCGCCGGGCCGGAGGCGTCCCGAAACTGGTCCGCCTGGCCCCGCCGCACTGGCGCTTCGACCGGGCGATGCTGGAGGCCGTGTTCACCGACAAGACCCGAATGGTGGTGCTGAATAGTCCCCTGAACCCGGCCGGCGTGGTGACGCCCGACGAGGATCTGGCGCTACTGGCCGAATTCTGCGTGAAGCACGACACCCTCGCCGTCTGCGACGAGGTCTGGGAGGCCGTGGTGTTCGACGGTCGCCAACACCGGCCCCTGATGAGCCTCCCCGGCATGCGCGAGCGGACGGTGAAGATCGGCTCGGCCGGCAAGCTGTTCGGCATGACCGGCTGGAAGGTCGGCTTCCTGATGGCCGCCCCGGCCCTGACCAAGGCCCTGGCCGCGGCCCACCAGTTCCTGACCTTCACCACCCCGCCGAACCTGCAGGCGGGCGTGGCCTGGGGCCTGGAGCATCACCGCGCCTGGTTCGACGAGATGCCCATAGAGATGCAGCGCTCACGCGATCGCCTGACCGCCGGCCTGCGCGCGGCGGGCTATGTCGTGCTGGAGAGCCAGGGGACCTACTTCCTGAACGTCGACCTGACGGCGTCGGGGATCGCGGTCGACGACGTGACCTTCTGTGAGCGGACGGTCGTGGAGTTCGGCGTGGCGGCGATCCCGGTATCGGCCTTCTTCGCCGAGGATCCGGTGCGGAACGTGGTGCGGCTGTGTTTCGCCAAGGCCGATGCGACGCTGGATGAGGCGGTGGCGCGGTTGGCGAAAGCGCGGCTCGAATTCTGCTCCCCCGCTGGGGGAGCTGTCGGCGAAGCCGACTGAGGG
>JAEXJH010000176.1 GCA_023445955.1 Pseudomonadota bacterium | reverse complement strand
GCCAGCACGGTGAGCCCGCGCTGGGCCTTGGGCTGGACGACGGCCGCGGCGCCGGCGGCGCGGGCCGGGGCCATGGCGGAACCGCCGAGGGCGGCGGCCCCTAAGAAACCCAAAAGCGCGGCGTTGGCGCCGCGCCGGGTAGTGAGGGTGTTGGTCATGGTCTTACCGGTCATGGTTTGGGCGTCGCCGGCGGCGTGGAGGCATCCGGGGGCGGCGCATCGAAATCAGGGAGAACCTCGGCCTCGCCCGCCGCGTCGCGCACAGAAGCTTCGCGATACTGGGTATAGGCCGAACGGGTGGTGACATAGGGGTCCGAAGCGTCCTTCAACGCCTGGAAGGCCGGATCGGTCGCCGCGCGCAGGTCGACGATGGTGACGCCCGTGCGAGCCTTGCCGAAATCGGTGCTCAGCCCGCCGACATAGAACGAAACAGGGTCGGTGAAGATGTCCAGGGCGCGGCCGACGCCGTCGCGGACGTTCAGCGGGCCCATCAGCGGCACATAGAGATAGGCGCCGGGCTTGGCGCCCCAGACCCCGAAGGTCTGGCCAAAGTCGGAATCGCGGCGCGGCAGGTGCATCTTGGCGGCCACGTCGAACAGGCCCAGCACGCCGACGGTCGAGTTGACGATGAAGCGGGTCGTCGAGCGCATGGCGCCCTTGGGCTTGCCCTGCAGCACCAGGTTCATGACCGTGTTCGGCTCGCCCAGATTATAGACGGCCGAGCTGACGCGGTTGCGCACGACGCGCGGCGTCACGGCCATGTAGCCGTGGGCCACCGGCGCCAGCAGGGCGCGGTCCAGGCCCATGCCGACCTTGAACGAACCACGGTTGAAGCTCTCGAACGGGTCGTTGGCGGCCTCGACCGTCGCGGTCGTGCCGACGTCGGTCTGAGCCGCTTGATCCTGAGCGAGCGCCGGCGCGAATGCGACCAGGCTGGCGGCCACGGCGAGCCCCGCGGCGGCGATATGCCTGCCGGTCGCCTTGTGGCGCGGGCTGTTGTCCTGGTCGCTCAAGCGCATGCTCCTGCTTCTTACACGCGGCATGTATTCACGCCGCAATCCGTATCAAGACCGATTACGTTGTATTTCGGTCACGTTTGGGCGGCCTTGCTTCGAAACGCCCTGACTTGAACGTGCCGGCCTCAAACCGGACGCTCGGGCGGCGCGAAATAGTTCGACACAATCAGATATATCGAAAATGGCTCTTGACCATCGATCAATCCGATATATCTATCATTTCGATATAACGGAATAGGATCTAAAACACACATGTTTGGACGACATCACCACCACCGCGGCCACTGGCGCGGTCACGCCGACGAGCATCACGGCCGTCACCCCTTCGGCTTCCATGGCGGTCATCATCACGGCGGTCCGCGCGGTCGCGGCGGGCGCATGGGCCGGTTCTTCGATCACGGCGACCTGCGCTTCGTGGTCCTCAAGCTGATCGCCGAGAAGCCCAGCCATGGCTATGAGCTGATCAAGGCCATCGAAACCGCGGCCGGCGGCGCCTATACCCCCAGCCCGGGCGTGGTCTATCCGACCCTGACCCTGCTGGAAGAGCTGGGCTACGTCACCGCCAGCGACGCGGGCGGCGGCAAGAAGCTCTATACGATCACCGCCGAGGGCGAGGCCTTCCTGGCCAGCAACGAAGCGCCCGTCCGCTCGCTGTTCGAGCGCATGGCCGAGGCCGCCCAGGCCAGCGCCGCCTTCTCGCCGCAGATCCTGCGGGCGCGCGAGAACGTCAAGACGGCCTTGCGCCTGAAGCTCCACGGCCAGCTGACGGCCGAGCAGATCGCGGCGGTGGCCAAGGTTTTGGACGACGCCGCCACGGCGATCGAAGCCATCTAGGAGGTCTCATGGAAAGCCACGCCCGCGTCGCCACCGACAAGGCGGCCCGCTACATGATCCAACTGGCCAAGCACTGGAGCCACAAGTTCGAGGTCACCTATGACGAGACCTCGGCGGTGTTCCCGCTGCCGGCCGGGACCTGCCGGATGACGGCCCATGCCGACGGTCTCGACATCACCGTCGAGGTGGTCGACCTCGAAAGCCTGGCGCGGCTGGAAGACGTCGTGGCCAAGCACCTGGACCGCTTCGCCTTTCGCGAGGGCGAGCTGCAGTACGGCTGGACCCGCGCCTGGGCGGCCGGCTCGGTCGATCCGCGCGCCATGCGGATCAACGCCGTGCACTAGAAGGTAGGCGAGACTGAAACCCGTCTTGGGTCGGACGATGAAACATTTCTGACCAAAGGGCGTTCGTAGGCTGAGGTTTAGCTTTGCCGCGAAAACGCCCGGGGGGGCAGTCATGACCGACCTGCTTAGAGCCGATCCTGTCGAGGCCTTCGACGTTTCAAGACGCATGTTGGAGACGGACCTCTCCGACATCGATCTCCTGCACAGCATCAGCGTGGCGCTGATCGGTGAGCAGGATCGCACGGAGTTGTACGGCAAGATCGTCGACGCCGCGGTCTCGATCACGCGATCGCAGTTCGGCACGATTCAGCTGCTGTGTCCGAAGGACGACCCGTCGGGCCATGGCGGCGAGCTGCAGCTTCTGCACCACCACGGCCTGTCGCCCGAGGCCGCCGGCTTCTGGCAGTGGGTCAGCCCCCGGGCCTACAGCAGCTGCACCCAAGCGCTGAAGTTCGGCCAGCGGGCGATCATCCCCGACTTCGAAACCTGGGACGAGATCGCCGGCACCGAGGACCTTCTGGCGTTCCGACGCACCGGGATCCGGTCCGCCCAGACGACGCCGCTGCTGTCACGCAGCGGCGAGCTGCTGGGCATGATCTCGACCCACTGGACCCATCCGCACGAGCCTTCGCAGCGCGATCTGCGGCTGCTGGACATCCTGGCGCGGCAGGCGGCCGACCTGCTGGAACGGACCATCTCCGAGGAGCAGCAGCGTCAGACCGCTCTCAAGCTGCGCGAGCTCAACGATACGCTGGAGACGCGCGTCCAGGAGCGAACGAACGCGCTGTTGGCCGCCGAGGGTCAGGTCCGCCAGATGCAGAAGCTGGAGGCGATCGGCCAGCTGACCGGCGGCGTGGCCCACGACTTCAACAACTTGCTCACCGTCATCCGCTCGTCGGCCGAGCTGCTGCGCCGGCCGTCGCTGCCTGACGAAAAACGCGTCCGCTATCTGGACGCCATCTCGGACACGGCCGACCGCGCCGCCAAGCTGACCGCCCAACTGCTGGCCTTCGCCCGCCGCCAGGCGCTGAAGCCCGTCACCTTCGACATCGGCGAGTGCGTCGCCGGCGTCACCGACATGCTGGGCACGGTCATCGGCTCGCGGGTCCGCCTGACGATCGAGACGTGCGTCGAACCCTGCTTCGTGGAGGCCGACGCCAGCCAGTTCGAGACGGCCCTCGTCAACATGGTGGTCAATGCGCGGGACGCGATGGACGGCGAGGGCGACCTCGTCATCCGCGCCTATGAGGCGCCGTTCCTGCCGCCGTTGCGCGGCCATGGCGGTCACGAGGGTCCGTTCATCGCCGTCTCGGTCACCGACACCGGAGGCGGCATGTCGCCCGAGGTGCTGAGCCACATCTTCGAGCCCTTCTTCACCACCAAGGGCGTGGGCAAGGGGACGGGTCTTGGGCTTTCGCAGGTCTTCGGCTTCGCCAAGCAGTCCGGCGGCGACGTCGACGTGGTCAGCGATGTTGGCCAGGGCGCTACGTTCACCCTCTATCTGCCGCGCGTCGATGCGCCGGCCGAGGCCGATGTCCAGGTGGTCGGGGAGGCGTCCAGCGACGTCCCCGGCGCCATCCTGATCGTCGAGGACAATGCCGAGGTCGGCGAGTTCGCGCGGCAATTGCTGGACGATCTGGGCTTCAAGACCTGTCTCGCCACGAATGCCCAGCGCGCCCTGGCGATCCTGGAGGAGCGGGCCGGCGACTTCGACTTCGTCTTCTCCGACGTCGTCATGCCCGGCGTCAGCGGCCTGGAGCTGGGCCGTCGCATCCGCGGCCGCTGGCCCAAGCTCCCGGTCGTGCTGACCAGCGGCTATAGCCAGGTTCTGGCGGACGACGGCCACCACGGCTTTCCGGTGCTGCAGAAGCCCTATTCGGTCGGAGAACTGGGCCGCATCCTGCGCGCCGCCCGCAACTGAGCGGTCAGTGCAGCCCGCGCAGCAGGTCCATGCGGCGCATGGCCTTGCCGGGGATCTCGGAGATCCGGCCCAGCGGCAGGGCCTCGGCGACCTGGCGCACGCCGTAGACGGCGTGGCGGACCAGGGTCGGCACGGAGGGCGAGCCCAGGAAGCCGAACACCACCTTCTGCTGGGCGTTGGAAAGCTCGCGCTTGAAGCGGTAGTCGCCGGTGCCCAGGTCCAGGCGCGTGTACGGCGTGCCGTCCATGCTCTTCAGGATGTCCTGGAACAGCATCAGGCCCGGCGAATAGCGCTCGAGGTCGGGATTGTGGGCGATCAGCCAGCCGTGGATCGTGTGCTGGCCGCGCAGGTGCAGGTGCACGGCGGCCAAGCGCTCGCCCAGGTGCAGGGTGTAGAGCCCGCCGCCGAATTCCGGGCCACGCATCTGGAAGAGATCGTCCAGCAGCTTGTTGACCCAGGGCGTCTTGAAGAGGTCGGTCTGGTGGGTCAGCAGCAGCTGCACGCGCTTCCAGGCCACAAGCTGGTCGAACGCCGCGCGGCTTTCCGACATGGCGGTGAAGCGGCAGGCGCCGACTTCGCGCTCGGCCTTGCGGCGCTTCTTTTCGATGTCCTTCAGGACCCCGACGCCGGCGGTCTTGCGCTCGGCGGCATAGGCCTCATAGCCGTCCGGGGCCTCGACGACCCAGCTATCGGCCTGGCCGCGGCCGTGGCGGGCCAGCGGCCCGTCGTCGGGCATCATGTGGGAGAAGTCGATGCGGTG
>JAEXJH010000175.1 GCA_023445955.1 Pseudomonadota bacterium | reverse complement strand
CGCCGTCATCTCGAGCGACGCGCCCCGGTCGAGGGCGGCAAGCGCGGCGGATCCGCTTTCGAAGAGGTCGCTTCCCTCGTGGAGGCGTCGCGCCGCGGTCGCCCGGGCCGCAGGATCCTCGGATCGCGCGGCGGCGGAGGCCTCGGCGACCATGGCGAGCCCACGTTCCACGCGCGCGTGGGCGTCGCCCATCAGCCGGTTCCGCGCCTCGACGCTGAGCGACGGGGCGGCGAGCAGTTGGGAGACGAAGGGCGTGCGCTGGGCGCCGTGCTCGCCTTCGCCTCCCATCATCTCGTCCATCATTCCGCCCATACCGGCCGCCGTGGGGCTCGATGCGGCGCCCATGGAACTGGCGTCCGTCATCGCGCCGCTTTGGGTGCCCGGATGATGGGCCGCATGCTCGTCGCCTTCCTGGGCGATGGCCGCCGTCGCAAGCAGGAGGGAGGCCACGACCAGACCCAAGCTCCATCCCTGTCTGCTGGTCCTGCCGCGCATGGGGCATGTCCTCGTTTTCACATGTCCTTCATCGGAGCCGATTGGTTCATCGGCGCGGTATCCGGTTTGGGCGTCGCCCCGGTGTCCGCGCCGCCCTGACGCATGGCCTGGTGATCCATTTCCTGACGATGATGGCGCTCCATCGTCGCCGGATCATGGTCGGCGGCATGTTGGTCGGCTGCGTTGCTCGCGGGCTCCGTCGGAGCGGCGCTGGGAGCCGGAGTGGCCGCGCTGGGGGCTGGGGCCGGGGCTGCGGCCGCTGGCTGCGCAGGGGTCTCATTCCCCTTATCGCCGCAGGCCGTAAGGGCGAGGGCCGCAGCGCCGAGTAGGAGCGCACGGATGGGCGCGGAGACTGTGGGCCGGACGTCGATCATAGCGAGATTTCTCCCTGGAGATCATGAGCTCGACCCCGATAGCCTTCGCCGCGGAAGGGCGCGCCGCGGGGCGAGCGGTGGAGCCGGCGAGGTCGCCGGCCATGGTTTGATGTGCTGCATCGCGCCCGAGGCGCCCGTTAGAGCGCCCCCTGCGGTGCGTCATTACGGGCGTCGGGCCGGCGGACCCGTTTCGCCGCCAGGAAAGCTAGGATCGGGCAGTCCGAAACCGGCACGTCTACCGGGCAATCGTCGGCAAGCGCGCTCAGAGCGTGGCGGATATCCGAGAGCCGCTGGATGCGGCGTTCGGCGTCGCGAATCTTCTCGCGGGTGATTTCGAGCACTGCCGACGCCTTAGCGGTGCCGGAGGCTTGAAGCGCGAGTAGGTCGGCGGTTTCGGCGAGCGTGAAGCCAAGCTCCTGCGCGGCGCGGATGAAATGGAGCCGCAGGAGGTCCGCGTCCCCATAGAGGCGGTAGCCTGCGCCGGTCCTGCCGGGACTAGGCAGCAGGCCCGTACGCTCATAGTAGCGGATCGTATCGCGCCGCACGCCGACGGCCGCAGCGAACGCGCCGATCTTGAAAGTTGCCATGATACTCGTCGCCTCGCAGGGTGGACTGAAGCCCAAGGTCAGCGGAGGGTCGCGCCGGTCGACCGCTCCGGCGGGACGGCGTGGGCCATCCCGCCGCTCGCGGACAGATCACCCGCTCAGTTCTTCCGCAGCTCGACGATGTCGTTCTTGGCCGGCGTGCCATCGGCGATCGTTACATGGGCGAAATGATCGTCGAAGACGTGGTCGATCTTCACGTGCCCGACGAGGTCGCGCCGATAGGTCGGCGGCGACTTGCCAGGCCCAGGAGCCTGCTTGACGCGGTACACTTCCAGGGTTTGGCCGACTTCCGCGCCGTCCGCCTTGCCGATGCAGATGACGGTGCCGTTGCTGTCTTTGGCGACGATCGACCCCTTCATGAACCAGGCGTGGCCGATCCCTTGCGCGAGAACCGGCGTCGCACTGAGCATCGCGACGCCGGCCAAGGCGGCGATGACGGACTTTTTGATCATCTTCGACTCCTTAGATGTGTAGGTTTGGCCGCCGCTTGATGATCGACGGGAAGAAGCTGTTCTTCGAGTCTAGGACTAGGGTCCTACGTCCCAGGTCGGAATACGTAGATTCCGAAGCGTAGACTTCGCCCCACTCCTAGCTGGTTGATGATCCGCAGCGAGAAGCTGGACTGGTGTCAGCTTCACACCCACGACACCACTCCTTGGACATCAAGAATGCCAACCCGAAATGCTCGTGCGCGCCTAAGAGTACCATTTCATCGCCAGGAGCTGCGCAAATTGCTGAAGCAGCGAGACGGCCTTGCCAACTACAAGCGCTAGCTCTCCGCTGGGCCGTCTTCCTTCAGAGAGGTGCCGCCGGGCTCGAAGCCGAACTGCAAAGTCCTATGTCTGGTCGTTTGGCCTTAGCTGCGCGCCGGCGCTGGTTGTCGAGATTTCGGACGTCGCGCGCCGGACGGAGCCAAAGCAGGATGACGCCCGGAACGGTAACGAACAGCGTCAGCGGCAACGGGCCGAGCCGAGCCGATCGCCAGGGCGCGCCCCTCGACCGTTCCGACCAAACCCTTGCCCTTGCCCTCGGTGCGAGTTCGAACCGCTCGTACGTTTGACCCTCCGCGCGCACCGGCGTGGTAGACATTACCGCACGCCAATCCGCCTTCCCTCGTTGAGGCAGATCAATCTGTGTGTGCCCGGGCATTCGCATGGAGACCGGAGTGATCTATCCCACGATCGCTCGGATCGCCTGAGCGGCCAGGATCAAACCGACGATCGTGATCAGGACGCCCGAGGCGTAGGGCGCGCGGCGGGCGAAAGCCGCGAACGCGCTCGAGAAGCGCTTCTCGGCGTGGCGTACGCCAAGGGCCGCGGCGACCCCGACCGAGACCATGGTCACCGCCAAGCCGATCGAGAAGCACAGCACCAGGGTGGCGCCAAGCGCGACCTGCTTGAGCTGCAGGCAGAGCAACAAGACCGTGATGGCGGCCGGGCAGGGGATCAGGCCGCCCGTCAGGCCAAAGAGAATGATCTGGCCCGTGGTGACGTCGCGCCCCGCGAAGCGCTCCTTGATGTCGTTGGAATGGGCGCGTTCGTGAGCGTCTTGATAGCCGGCGTCCAAAACGTCCAGGGCGCTGTGGCCATGGCCATGGTCGTGCCCGTCGTCATGGTCAGCAAACACGACATCGAACTCATGCCCATGCGAGCCATGAGCGATCGAGAGTCTAGCTTTAAAGGCATGCGGCTCGGGGATCGCATCAGTCGATTCCAGGAAAGCGCCCATGTCGAGGAAATTGAACCGCTGTCCCAGGCCGTCCGGACGCAGGGTAATGACATACAGCGCTTTCGCGGCGGGCAGTTGGCCGCCATCTGCTTTCACCCGAAAGCGTGGCGGGACGCCTTTCTCGAAAATTGACAACTCAATGATGCCGCGGCCCGTGTCGATCCGCCGGACCTCCTCACCGTGGTCATGGTCGTGATGGTGGTCATGACCATGTCCGTTGGCTTGCGCCTGACCTTCGCGCCAGGTGCGCCAAACCATCCATAAGGCCACGGCGATGATGATCGCCGCCGAGGCTAGCTGGAACCAGGGCTCAGCGGTGTCCAGATCAAGGTTGCGCCCGAAATAGAGACCTGCCAGGCCGATCACCCAGACGATCAACGTGTGGGAGGCGGTCGCTGACAGGCCCAGCAAGATCGCCTGCCAGACCGTGCCGCGCACCGCGACGATGAAAGCGGCCATCATCGTCTTGGAGTGACCCGGCTCCAGGCCGTGCAGCGCGCCCAGCAGTAGTGCCGAGGGAATGAACAGCCAGGCGTGCCCGGCGCCTTGGGCGAGAAGATCGGCGAGGGAAGTCATCGGGGCCTCAAAGGTATTTGGTGATGGTCTTGAGCTCGTTCATCGCCGAAGCCGCATCCCGCGGCTCGTCCTCGGCGGCATGAGCCAGACAATGATCTATATGATCGTGGATCAGGGTCTTCTTGGCCGCTGCCACGGCCTTCTCTATGGCGTGTAGTTGCTGCGCCAGATCCAGACAGGTGCGTCCCGCCTCGATCATCGCGATGGTCTTGCGTAGGTGCCCTTCGGCCCGCTTGAGGCGGTTGACGATCTCGGGATGGGTTTCGTGGACGACATGAGCCATACCAAGATCCTATCCCCCAGGAGGGGATAGAGTCCATTCAGTTTCGGACGATCGCCTTGCCTCGCACGTTGGCGTTTCGCTTGACTGCCAAGGAGCCGGGGCCAGGATCCGCAACGAGGTGACAATGACCCCAATGCGAACGCACGGCGCCGATCCGCTTGAAGATGAGCCGCCATCATGGCGAGGCGATCTGGTGATCGGCGACCTCTGGGCCTCATGGCGCGGCGCGGCCGGCGACGCCGCCCCGCATCGCCATCTGGCGGCTCAGGCCGTGATCGCGCCGATGGGCGCGCGCGTCGTCGATGGCGAGGGCCAGCAGCATGGCGCGACCGTGATCCTGATCGACCCGCTTGCCCGCCACGCGCTCCTGCCCGTCGTGGAGGCCCAGATCCTGTTCGTGGAACAGGGAGCGATCGGCGCATCCGCCGTCGCGCCGCTGCTCGAAAGCATCAGGGCGGCGCGGAACAAGACCGCCATCATCGGCCCGGCCGAGGGCGGCTTCTGGCGCACATGGCTCGACGGAGAAGCGCCATCGCCATCTTGGCCGCCACCCGGTTCGGAAAGCCTCGCCGATCTGATCGATCGGCTCGCGCCGTTCGGGCTGCTGCGCCTCGAAACCGCCGCCTCGGCGTTCGGGCTCTCCAGCTCTCGGTTTCGGCATCGCTTTTCCGAAAGCTTCGGGCTGCCGTTCCGTCGCTATGTCTTGTGGCGGCGGCTGCGCCTGGCGGCCGTCGCCATGATGCAGGGGGCGGATGCGACCGGCGCCGCCCACGCCGCGGGCTTAGCCGACCAGTACCATTACGCCCGGACCCAACGGGCGATGTTCGGCGTGACCGCCGGTCAGGCCTTG
>JAEXJH010000174.1 GCA_023445955.1 Pseudomonadota bacterium | reverse complement strand
GACCAGGGCGGCGACGGCCACGCGGGGCGCGCGGATGGTCCACAGCACCTCGCCCGGCGGTGAGGCCGGATGGCCCAGCGCCTGACCGTATTGGGTCAGGGCGAACGGCGTCTCGCCTAGCGAGACGGCCAGGATCGCCGCCAGCGCCAGAACCAGCAGCATCAAGAGGCAAAGGCGCAGCAGACTCATCGCGCGGCCTCCGCTAAGGCCAACGCGCCGTCGGCGGCGAACCAGCCGGCGCAGCCGACCACCGAGGCCGGCAGCGAGGCGACGGTGCGGGTCTTGATCGCACCCTGCAGCGCCGCGTGGCGTCCGGGACCCCAGCGGTCTGAACCGGCGCGCGCCAGATCGAACAGGCCCAGCACCACCGCCGCCGGCGGGGTCATCACCATCCGCTCCAGCGACACGGGCGCAAAGTACGGGCTGGTGGTGGCGTTTGAGTATCCGGCCGCCTTCAGCATGGCGTCGACCAAGGTGTTCGAACCCGCGGTATAGCCGCCAGGCGTCAGGTAGAGCGCCGAGCGTCCCTGTCCCTTCCCGGCCGCGCGGGCCAGCTTGGCGTCCATGCCCGCGATCAGCGCCTCGCCCTGCGACCTGCGGTTCAGCGCGGCGGCGACCTTGCGGACATTGGCGCGTACGCCGTCGAAGTCGGCGGCGTCGTCCAGCGCCACGGTCGCCACGCCCTTGCCTTGCAGGGCCTTGGACAGCCGCGCATCGCCGCCCCACAGGCGCACCACGACGTCAGGCTTGGCCGCCACCAGGCTCTCGAACGTCGCCCGCCGCAGCGGCAGCCCTTTGGCCGAGGCGCGCATATAGCTGTCGGGTGAGACGGCGCGGTGCGACAGGCCGACGATGGTCTCACGCGGGGCCAGGGCCAGTACGTACTGGTCGGCGCACGAATCCAGCGACATCACGCGCGGCCCGGCCAAGGCCGCGACGGGCGCAAGCGCCATCACCGCCAGAAGCGCGTACAAAGCCTTGGCGGCGCTCATGAAATCAGTCCGTGACCAGACCGTACAGCAGGCCGTCCAGCATGATCTTCATCAGCTGACCGGGCTCGGACCAGCCGCGCGAAGGCTTAGTGATCAGCAGCGACACCAGCCCGTGGCACCCGCTCCACAGCACCTCTGCCGCTTCCTTGGCCGAGCCCGAGCGCAGGCGCCCCTGGGCGGCGATCTGGTGCACCGGCTCGCTGAACTTCTCGAAGCAGCGGTCGCCCAGCGCCAGCACGTCGGCGGTCTTGTCGGCCGAGATGTGGTCGCCGGTGCTGCAGAACACCAGCTGGTAGGTGTTGGGGTTGTCGAGGGCGAACTGCATGTACGCCTCCAGCATCACCCGCACGCGCGACACAGGATCAATCGGCTGGGCCGCGATCTCGGTGTTGAGCGCCAGCAGACGCTCGATGGCGTCGTTGCTGATTTCCAGCAGGATCTGGTCCTTGTCGCGGAAGTGCATGTAGAGCGCCGTCGACGACACCCCCACCGCGTCGGCGATCTTGCGGATCGTCGCGCCGGCATAGCCTTCGGCGATGAAGATCTTCTCCGCCGCGGCCAGGATCTCGCCTCGGCGTAAGTGCCCGTCGCCCTTGGGCTTTCGGGCGGACTTGTGAGGCTTCTTCAGAACGACCGTCACGGACTTGGCTTCCCCTGCATTTCCCCCGACCGACACTAAACGGGAATCACTCAGCCGTCGCAAGAACGTGCGTGGAAGGAGAGTCCGCTCGCGCGCGCGCGAGAAAACAGCCCAAAACGTGCATTTTTTGCATTTGACACTTTAAGGTTGAGATTCGTTTATCTGCGCCGTTGGGGCGATCAGCGGATCCAGGGGCATCCATGGCGCGGGAAGATAGACGGCTTGAACCGGCGCTTGCGCCGGCATGCGGACCTGTGTCCGCCGACCTGATCGAGCAGGCGACCACTGCTACGACCGGGCGCGATGGCGCGCACCAGACGCTGTCTCGCGCCCAGGCGGCCTGGGTCTGCGTGGCCGGCCTGCTGGCGGTGATCGGCGTGGCGCTGAGCCCGAGCGCCGCGATGACGATCTTGCACCACCTGTTCTTCGCCGTCTTCCTGCTGGGCGGGCTGACGCGGCTGGCGGCGGTCTGTACGCCGCTGCCGAAGATCGTCCCGGTCGCGCTGGCCGACACGGACCTGCCGACCTACACGATCATCTGCCCGCTCTATCGCGAAGCCGAGGTCGTGGCCGAGCTGGTCGAGAACCTCCAGGCGCTGGACTATCCGCGCGACCGACTGCAGGCGCTGATCGTGCTGGAGGCGGATGACGACGTGACCCAGGCGGCGGTGCGCGCCCTGCCCCTGCCGGCCTTCGTCCAGGTGCTGATCGTTCCGCGTGGCACACCCAAGACCAAGCCCCGCGCCTGCAACCACGCCCTGGAGCGGGCGCGGGGCGAGCTGGTGGTGATCTACGACGCCGAAGACATGCCCGACGCCGGCCAACTGCGCGAAGCCGCCGCCCGCTTCGCTGTCGCCGACCCGAAACTGGCCTGCCTTCAGGCGCCGCTGCGGATCGAGGACCCGGGCTTCTCGCTGTTCCTGCCCTCGCAGTTCCGGCTGGAATACGCCGCCCATTTCGAGGTGCTGCTGCCGGCCTTGGCCCGTTGGGGCCTGCCCTTCCCGCTCGGCGGCACCAGCAACCACTTCAGGACCGCCGCCCTGCGCGAGCAAGGCGGCTGGGACCCGTACAATGTCACCGAGGATGCGGACATCGGCTTCCGGCTGGCCGCCGCCGGCTATCGGCTGGGCGTGATGGACCGGCCGACCTGGGAGACCGCCCCGACCACCTGGGGACAGTGGCTTCCGCAACGAGCGCGCTGGATCAAAGGCCATATGCAGACCATCGCCGTCTGCC
>JAEXJH010000173.1 GCA_023445955.1 Pseudomonadota bacterium | reverse complement strand
CTGCGCACGCCGCTGACCGCGGTGCTGGGCTTCTCGCAGCTGATCGCCCAGCAGCCGGAGCTGACGCCAGCGACGCGCAACTTCGTCGAGCGAGTGTCCAGCGCCGGCAAGGCCCTGCTGTCGACGGTCAACGACATCCTCGACTTCTCCAAGCTGGAGGCCGGTCAGGTCGAGATCGTGGTCGCGCCATGCGCCCCGGCTCCGCTGATCAGCGAGACAGCCGATATCTTCAGCCTGCAGGCGGGCGAGAAGGGCCTGGCGCTGCGGGTCGAAGGCCTCTCCACCCTGCCCGCCAGCCTGAAGCTGGCCCAGGACCGCGTGCGCCAGATCCTGCTCAACCTTATCGGCAACGCGGTGAAGTTCACCGAGCATGGCGAGGTGGTCGTCGAGGTCTCGCATGCGGCCGACCGCCTGCGCCTGGCCGTCCGCGACACCGGCGCTGGCATCCCGCCCGAACGGCTGGAGGCGCTGTTCAAGCGCTTCTCGCAGGTCGACGGCTCGTCGACCCGTCGCCACGGCGGCACGGGCCTGGGCCTGGCGATCTGCAAGGGCCTGGTCGAGGCCATGGACGGCGAGATCGGCGTCGAGAGCCAGCTCGGCGAAGGCTCACGCTTCTGGTTCGAGATCCCGGCCGTCGCCGAGGCCCCGGTGGTCATCAAGCCCATCGTGACCCAGGCCTCCGTCCAGAATGGCGGCTGCCGCGTGCTGGTGGTCGATGACAATGCGGTCAATCGCGACCTGGTCTCGATGGTGCTGCGCGCGCTCTCGGCCCAGATCACCGAGGCCGACAACGGCCAGACCGCCATCGACGCCGCCGAGGCCCAGTCGTTCGACCTGATCCTGATGGACCTTCGGATGCCGGTCCTGGACGGCGAGACGGCCGCGCGCCGCCTCCGCGAGGGTCACGGCCCCAACCGCGCCACGCCGATCATCGCCTGCTCGGCCAGCGTCGACCCTGACATCGACGAGACCGTGTTCGATGGCGTGGTGGGCAAGCCCTTAGACCCTGCCGAGCTTCTGCGCACCGCCGTCGGCGCGATCATGACCGGCCGCGTGGCGACCGCAGCCTGAAGCTCCGTTTCCTCGGAGCCCCAGCGCCCGCTCGGCGTTGATGCCTCGCGTAGTAGCGAGGCCGCGTCATGATCAGCTCTTCCTTCCGTCGGGACACACTTACCCGCCCGATCTACCAGTGGGCCAAAGGCGTGCTGCCCGCCCTGTCGGAAACCGAGCGCGACGCGATCGAGGCCGGCGACACCTGGTGGGACGCCAGCCTGTTCACCGGCGATCCGGACTGGAACGAGCTGCTCTCCTACCCCAAGCCGGTGCTCAGCCCCGAGGAACAGGCGTTCTTCGATGGGCCGGTGAACACCCTGTGCGCCATGCTCGACGACTGGCGCATGACCTGGGAGACGCGCGACCTGCCACCCGAGGTCTGGGACTTCCTCAAGCGCGAGAAGTTCTTCGGCATGATCATCCCGAAGGAATTCGGGGGCCTGGGCTTCTCGGCGTTCGGCCATGCCGAGATCGTCCGCAAGATCGCCACGCGCTCGACCTCGGCCGCGGTCACCGCGATGGTGCCGAACTCCCTGGGCCCGGGCGAGCTGCTGGTGCGCTTCGGAACCAAGGAACAGCAGGACTACTGGCTGCCGCGCCTGGCCGACGGCCGCGAGGTCCCCGCCTTCGGCCTGACCAGCCCCGAGGCCGGCTCGGACGCCGGCGCCATGGTCGACGAGGGCGTGGTCACGCGCGGGACCTGGAAAGGCGAGAGCGTCCTGGGCGTCCGCCTCAACTGGCACAAGCGCTACATCACCCTTGGTCCCGTCTGCACGGTGCTGGGACTGGCCTTCAAGCTGCGCGATCCCGACGGCCTGCTGGGCGGCGACGAGGATATCGGCATCACCTGCGCCCTGGTCCCGACCGACACCGCCGGGGTCCAGATCGGGCGCCGCCACCTGCCGGCCTTCCAGACTTTCCAGAACGGCCCGAACTGGGGCCAGGACGTCTTCATCCCGCTGGACCTGATCATCGGCGGCGCCGAGCGCGCCGGCCAGGGCTGGAAGATGCTGATGACGGCCTTGGCCGCCGGGCGCGGCATCTCCCTGCCCGCCATGTCCGGCGCGGCGGCGGCCTATAGCGCCCTGACCACCGGCGCCTACGCCCGCGTGCGCCAGCAGTTCGGCATTCCGATCGGCAAGTTCGAGGGCGTGCAGGAGCGCCTGGCCCGCATCGCCGGCAACGCCTATCTGGTCGACGGGGCGCGGCGCCTGACCTGCGCGGGCCTGGATCTGGGCAAGCATCCCTCGGTCATCTCTGCGATGATGAAGTCGGGCGCCACCGAGCGCATGCGCATCACTGTCAACGACGCCATGGACGTCCACGGTGGCAAGGCGATCATGGAAGGCCCGCGCAACTATATGGGCAGCCAGTATCGCGCCCTGCCGGTCGGCATCACGGTCGAAGGCGCCAATATCCTGACCCGGAGTCTCATGGTGTTCGGCCAAGGCGCGATCCGCGCGCATCCTTACATGCTGCAGGAGATCCTGGCCCTGGGCGACGCGGACGAGGCCAAGGGCCTGGCCGAGTTCGACAAGGCCTTCTGGAAGCACGTCGTCCACGCCCTGCGCAACGGGATCCGCGCGACGGCCCGCGCCTGGACCGACGGCGCCCTGTCGCCCGCGCCGGACGCCGGCCGCGCCGCCCGCTTCTACCGCAAGCTCGGCCGCTACAGCGCCGCCTTCGCCCTGACCTCCGATATCGCCCTGCTGACCCTGGGCGGCGAGCTGAAGCGCAAGGAGATGCTGTCGGCGCGTCTGGGCGACGTCCTGTCGGAGATGTACTTCCTGTCCGGCGCCCTGAAGCGCTGGGAGGACGACGGCCGGCCGGACGCCGACTTCCCGCTGCTGCAATGGTGCGCCGACACCGCCTTCGCCACGATCGAGCAGCGGCTGGACGAGGTGTTCGCCAACCTGCCCAACCGCTTCGCCGGCCTGCTGCTGCGCGCTGCGGTCCTGCCGTTCGGGACCCGCCGTGGTCCCTCGGACCACGTGACCCGCGCCTGCGCCGAGCTGCTGCAG
>JAEXJH010000172.1 GCA_023445955.1 Pseudomonadota bacterium | reverse complement strand
GGCCAGGGCGACGACGCTCAGGGCGACGGTCAGCGGACGGCGGCGGGCGGCGTTGGTGGTCATGATGTGGGCGATCCTTGTCTTCAGCGTGCGGGCGCTGGCGGCCATCGCGGTTGCGGGCTGAGGGCCGGCCAGGCGGGCGGTGGGATGGGCGGCCAGACGCACCAGCGTCCGGGCGTAGAGGGTGCGGTCGACCGTCTCGAGCGCGATGGCGTCGGCGGTCTCTTCCGAGCGCTCGGCCAGCGTCGCGTGCAGGCGCCAGACCAGCGGGTTGAACCAGAAGACGGCCAGAGCGAGGCGCGACAGGATCAGGAAGATCCAGTCCTGGCGGCGCAGGTGGGCCAGTTCGTGGGCCAGGATGGCGCGAGCGGCCTGCCGCTCGTCCAGGCTGGCGGGGTCGACGACGATAAAGCCCGGCGCGACGCCCCAGCTGAGCGGGCTGGCGATGCGCTCGCTGGCGATCAGGCGGGGGCGGTCTTCTTCGGGCGAGAGCTGTTCCAGGGGTTCCAGCCAGTCCTGTTGCTCCACAGCGCGGCCCTGGCGGGTCCAGCGGTCGAGGGTCAGCAGACCCAGCAGCAGCTGGCCGGCCACAGCCACGACGCCCAGGACCCACAGGCCGCCGACCAGCTGAGCCGAGTTTGGCCATGACGGGGCCGGGGTGGCCGGACCGGCGTTGGCGGCCAGGGTCGCGCCTTCCACCGGGAAATAGGGCGCGATGGGCGGCAGCAGGGCGAGGTCCAGGGCCGGCAGCACGTTCATGATCACGGGAATGGCCAGCAGCAGGCAGACCGTGGCGCGCAGGATGTCCACGCGGTCGGCCGGGCGCTGGGCCAGGAAGCGGGCGCAGGCCAGGCCCGCGCCGGCGATGACGCTGGACTTGACCAGCAGCGAGAGGAGCAGCGTCCAAGTCATGACTCTTCTCCCATGGGCCGCTCCACAGCCTGATCGATGACCCGTTCCAAGGCGGCGGCTTCCTCGGTGGTCAGCTTCTGGCCGAGACCCAGCAGGGCGGTGGCGGCGCTGGCGGCCGAGCCGGCGAAGAAGGTGTCGATCACCCGCTTCAACGCGCTGGCGGCGACGGCCTCGGGGCGCGAGGCGGGACGGTAGACGAAACCGTCGGGACCCGCTTCGCGCTCGACCAGGCCCTTGGCCTCGAGGCGCGAGAGCATGGTGCGGATGGCCGAGTCGCTGATTGGGTCGGACAGCGCGTCGCGCACATTGGCGACGGCGCCGGTCTCCAGGCGACACAGGGTCTCGAAGACCTCGCGTTCGCGTCGGGGCAGGGATTCGATCATGGCGGCTTCCGTTGAACGGTTGTCCGCTACGTTTGTAGCGCTACGTTTGTAGCGCGCCTAGCCTGCGATGTGTGAATTCGACGTAATGCTCGGAAGCGGCCTAGTGCAGCGTGACCCCGGCCAGCATCCAGCTGGAGAACGTGCGGTTGTCTCGCTCGTCGCGCTGCTCTTCCAGCGCCATCTCTTCCAGCATGATCGCCGCCAGCAGCCACTCCTCCAGCTCCGAAGCCGACGCGCGGCCGTCTTCGAGCGCTTCCTTCACGGTCGCGATCAGCTGTTCGATGGCGTCGTCGGTGGTCTTGGCCATGGCGGGGGTCCTTGAACTCTCGCCGTGGTTAATAGTGACTGCTTCGCCTGGTTCCGCTGCGGCGAATTGGCCGCACGGTGGAGCATTCCGTCGCAGCCCCGCTCTGCGGTGAGAGCGGGGCGCGGTCGAGAGGCCTTACTGGCCCTTCAGCTTGCGGTCGAAGAACTCCAGGTGCGTGTTCAGCACGCTGAGGCCCTTGGTCTTGCTGCCCGGCGCGCTGTGGCGCTCGCCAGGATAGAGCGCCATCTCGAACGGGATGGCCTTCTTCTGCAGCGCCGAGATCACCCGGGTGCTGTTTTCGAAGATCACGTTGTCGTCGGCCATGCCGTGCAGCAGCAGCAGGCTGCCGGGCTTCAGCTTGTCCAGGCGCGTGTTGATGTCGGAATAGGCGTAACCGGCCTTGTTGTCGGCGGGCGTGCCCATGTAGCGCTCGGTATAGGCGGTGTCGTACAGGCCCCATTCGGTCGGCGGGGCGCCGGCCGCGCCGGCCTTGAACGGGGTGTTGTCGGCCGTCAGCAGCATCAGGGTCATGAAGCCGCCGTAGGACCAGCCCATCACGCCCAGCTTGTCGGGATCGACATAGGGCAGGCTCTGCAGGAACTTGGCGCCTTGCAACTGGTCGTCGACCTCGACGGTGCCCAGGTTGCGGTCCAGGGCGCGCTTGAACGCCGCAGAGCGGTTGCCGCTGCCGCGGTTGTCCAGCTTGAAGATCACGTAGCCGGCTTCGAGATAGGTGCGGTCCGACGGGCTGTGCCAGCCCTTGGTGACGCGCTGGGCGTGCGGGCCGCCATAGACCGAGACGATGGCCGGGTACTTCTTGGCCGGGTCGAAGCCGGTCGGCTTGAGGATCTCGTAGTACAAAGCCGAGCCGTCGGCGGCCTTCAGCGAGCCGAACTCCGGAACCGGCAGGGTCGAGGCGTAGGGCCAGTAGGCGTGACCCTCGGCCAGCTTGTTCTCCTCGATCCAGCGCACGCGCTTGCCGTCGGCCGCGTAGAGCGCCGTCTGCGGCGGGGTCTTGGGATCGCTGTAGGAGCCGGCGAAGGCGCCGCCCGCGTCCGCCACCTTGGCCGACCACCAGCCGCCGGCCGAGGTCAGGGCCTTGGGCTTGCCGGGCTTGGCATAGCTGACTTCGTAGATGCGGCGCTCCAACGGGCTGTCCATCGAGGCGCCGAAGATGGCGACCTTGCGGGCCTCGTCGACGCCTTCCAGCTTGTCGACCGGCCAGTCGCCGCTGGTGATCTGGGCGATCAGCTTGCCGTCGGCGGCGTGGCGATAGAGGTGGCTGTTGCCCGACTTCTCCGAGCCCCACAGGAAGGTGCCGTCCTTCAGCGCCTTAAAGTTGTCGAGCAGCTCGATGAAGTGCGGGTCGGTCTCGGTCAGCAGGGTCTTGCCCTTGCCGGTGGCCGGGTCGAAGGCGATCAGGTCCAGCGTTTTCTGGTCGCGCGACAGGCGCTGGACGTAGACGGTCTTGCCGTCCTGGGCCCAGGCGACGCGGGCGACATAGATGTCCTTGTTGGCGCCGAGATCTAGCTGGACGACCTTGCCCGAGGCCAGGTCGCGGACCATCAGATCCACGACGGCGTTGGGGCGGCCGGCGCGCGGATAGCGCTGGTTGACCACAGTGGCGCCGGCCGGGCCGATGTCGGCGCGCGGCACGATGTCGACGCCGTTCTCGTCGACGCGGCTATAGACGATGTGGGCCTCGTCCGGGCTCCACCAGTAGCCGGTCGCGCGCGACAGCTCTTCCTGGGCGATGAACTCGGCGACGCCGAACGACAGGGCGTCCTTGCCTTCGGTGGTCAGGGCCGTCTCGGCCCCGCCGGCCACCGGCTTGATGTAGAGGTTCTGGTCGCGGACGTAGGAGACGTAGGCGCCCTTGGGCGAGACCTTGGCGTCGACCTCGTCGCCCGGGGTTTCGGTCAGGCGGGTGACCTTGCCGTCGGCGATGCTGTCCAGATAGAGGTCGCCGTCCAGCGGGACGAGGATGAAGCGGCCCTGCTTGTCCCAGCTGTATTCGATGATCCCACGCGCCGAGTTGCGGGCGCGTTCGCGACGGGCCTTCTCGGCTTCCGACAGTTCCTTGGCGCCCGACGACAGCGCCGCCGAGTCGATCAGGCGATAGGGCTCGCCGCCCTTCACGTCCGCCGCCCACAGGTCCTGGATGTTGGCCGCTTCGGCCTTGCCCTTCAGGTAGGTGACGCGCTTGCCGTCCGGCGACAGCGCCACGCCCTTGGCGGTCGGGCCGCCCAGGCTGGGGTCCGCGAAGACACGGGCTGGGGTGAGTTTTTCCGCCATGGCAGGGGTCGAAAGGGCGAGGACGGCCGCGAGCGCCGTGAGCGAGGGCTTGATCATGGCGCGGGACGCTATGCGGGAGCGTGGCCGTTGTCAGCAGGGAATGTGTTTCGGCGCTGAAACGCCGTCAGCGGCACATCCCTTCGAGTGGTTTCAGGTCAACCGGATCCGTCGGAACGGGCAGGCCCTTGGCCTTCAAGGCGTCCGGCAGGGTCGTCGGCTCGGGCGGCAGGCCGGGGTCAAGGTCGGTGCGGTAGAACGGGTGCTTCTCGGCCTTGGCCAAGGTCGTGAAGGTAAAGCCTCGATCCCGATAGAGCTTGTAGAGGCGCGGGGCCATGCGGGCGTCGAAAGCGCCGGCGTGCATCAGCAGGACGTAGGGGATGTCCTTGCCGTAGAGCGTCTTGCTCATCGCCCGGGCGCGGTCGGCGACGGCGGCGGCGCCGTCCAGGTAACGCTTCTCCATCTCGGCGATGGCCGCCTGATCACCCTTTGCCACGCAGCGGGCATAGGGCTCGTTATAGGCGTAGTCGGCGAAGTTCATCGTCACGCTGGCGATCTTGTAGTGGTTGTCCGAAAGCCAGGCGCGGACGGCCAGACGCTTCTCCAGCGTCTCGCCCTCGGCGAGGTACGGATAGCGCAGCCAGCGCCAGTCCTCCTTGCCCATCAGGTCCCGCAGCAGCGGCTCGTTCCGGGCGATCTCGGCCGTGTACTGCTCCGGCGTGGCGGTGGCGATGTGGCGGTGCGTCCAGGTGTGGTTGCCCAGCGGCTGGCCAGCCTGGCGCCACATCTTCAGCACTGGGGTGGAGTCGGGTTCGGTTGTGGTCGCGGCGGCCTGGGCGCCGTTGATGAAGCCGAACGCCGGAGCCTTGGCGTCGTGGGCGGCCTTCAGCAGGTCGGCGGCGATCTGCACGCGGGTGACGCCGAGCGGCAGGGCGCTGTGGGCCGGAAGGTCGTCCCAGGTGAAGGCGATGACGGGTGGCGGGGTTGCGGCGATCATGGCTTACTTCCCGAACAGGCTCAGCGGGACAGCGTCCGCCATCGCCTTGTAGCCCGCCATGTTCGGATGCAGGCCATCATTGTCATAGGCCGGCAGCAGTTGGGTCGGCTGGGCCGGGTCGCGCAGGGCCTGGTCCCAGTCGATGACGCCGTCGAAGTTTCCGGGCGCGCGGATCCAGGCGTTGATCGCCTGGCGGTCGGCCTCGCTCTCGGGACCGGGATGGTAATAGGCCGAGCGGCCGTAGGGCAGGATGGTCGCGCCGATGACCTTGATCCCTCGGTCGTGGGCGCGGTCGATCATCTGACGATAGCCGGCGATGACCTGCGCGACGAGGGCCTTGTGGGCTTCCGGAGAGGCGGGCGCGTCGCGGGTCAGGACGCCTAGGTCGTTGATGCCTTCCAGCAGCACCACGTGGGTCACGCCGGCTTGTGAGAGTACATCGCGCTCGAACCGCGCCAGGGTGTTGGGGCCTAAGCCGTCGAGCAGCACACGGTTGCCGCCGATGCCGAGGTTGAGGAGGCCGATGTTCCGGCCCTTCAGCCTTTCGAGCAGACCGTCGGTCCAGCGCAGGTTGGTGTTGGGCTGGACGCCGTAGCCGTCGGTGATGCTGTCGCCCAGCGCCACGATCGCGCGCGCCTTGGCCGAGACCACATCGACGCTGGAAATCTGCAGCCAGCGGTCGGCGGTCTTTGCGCCGGGCAGGTCGGCGGCGGCCAAGTGGTCGCCGGGCAGGATATAGGACGTAGCGCGCGACCCCGGATGACCGGTCTGAACGCTGGGCGCCTCGGCATAGTGCAGGCTGATGGCCAGGCTGGTCAGCGGCGCGACCTTCAAGGCGACCGGATCGGACCAATAGTCGGCGCCGGCGGGGATGGTCACCTCGGCGCGGCCGGAGAAGGTGAGGGCGCGGTCCGTGGCCGGATCGATGCGGGCGGTGGCCAGATCTGTAGACACCGCGACATGGGCGGCCTTGATGGTCAGGGGCGCGGTTCCGAAGGCGTTGGAGAGGCGCACCCGCAGGGTGTCGCCGCCCAGGGTCAGGCGCACGACCTGACGCAGGGTGGCGTCGGGATAGTCCTCGGCGGCGAGGCGATTCTTGTCATCCGGCGCGATCTGGGCGCTGGCCCAGGCGCCGACCCAGCGCTGGGAATCAGCATGGGCAGGGAGCGCCAGGACCAGGGCGGCCCCGAACACGGCCAGCCGCGCGAGCATCTTCATCGACGTTTCTCCCGCTCCGAGCTTTGTGCATCGGTAGCGGTAACATCGTTATGGCGTGATCGCGCCAAGGTAAAGCCTGCCTTAAGCTTGAGCAAAGCTGCGACAGGCCGTCGCGGCAGTGCGAAAGGGGTTGCGCAGCGCAGCATGATAACGCTATCAGCAACCCGTGAGGCGCCGAGCGCCTCTGCCCTTCCTGGGCGTTTCCTCCCTATTGACTTCAAGCCCGGTCGTTTGGCCGGGCTTTCTTTTTGCGCGTTGCGAAAGGTGCTAGTCAGGGACGAACGTCGCGAGGTTTCCTGATGACCGCTGGCCAGCCCAAGAAGAGCGAAGTGCTCGAGGTCCGTCTGCCGTACGAGACCAAGACCGCCTTCATGGCCCGCTGCCGCGAGATGGGCCGGACCGCCAGTGAGGTCGTCCGGGTCTTCATCGACCAGGAGCTGGAAGGGCGAACGGCCAAGCCGCGCCTCGTCTGGCGCGCCCTGGCCGCGGC
>JAEXJH010000171.1 GCA_023445955.1 Pseudomonadota bacterium | reverse complement strand
CGCTGCGAGGCCGACCTGCGCGCCGGCCGGATCTCGACCTTCACCGCCTGTACGCGCGGCGTGGGCATCCGCTTCACGACGGCGGGCAATCCGGAACTCAAGGCCGAGGAGAGCGAGAACTACTCGGTGGGCGTCGTCCTGCAGCCGACCTTCATCCCGGAGCAGTTCGGCCGCTTCACCTTCACGGTCGACCGCTGGCAGATCAAGCAGAACGGCATCGTCGGCACCCTGGGCTCGGCCAATATCGCCATCCAGGACTACCTGTTCCGCATCAACGGCGCGAGCAACGCCAGCGTCATCCGCGCCGCGCCGACCGTCGACGACATCGCCTTCTTCCAGGGCACGGGTTTGACCCCGGTCGGCCAGATCCTGGAGATCCGCGACCAGTTCAAGAATCTGCAGCCGCAGACCGTCAGCGGCATCGACTACGGGATGAACTGGAGCCTGCGCACCGAGACCCTGGGCCGGTTCAGCCTCGATATCGACGGCACGTTCATGGACAAGTTCTCCCAGCAGCTGTCGCCGCCGATCGCCGAGCTGTTTGCGGCGCGCGCCGCCGGCACGATCAACCGCGCCACGCCGCTGACCGATGTCGGCGACCTGCTGAAGAAGAACGGCAAGCCGAAGTGGAAGTGGACCGGCACGGGCACCTGGCGCGGCGGTCCGTTCCAGGTCGGCGCCTCGGTGATCTACACCGGCGCGATGATGGACATGGACTTCCTGTCGACCGCCGGCGAGCCCTGGCAGGTCAAGCCGCTGACCACGGTCAATCTCTATGGTCAGTATCGCTTCGAGAAGAAGGGCTGGGCCAACGACACCCGTATCCGGGTCGGGGCGCGTAACCTCTTCGACAAGGACCCGCCGCTGTCGTCGTCGGGCTACATCGGCTCGCTCTACAACCCCTATGCCCGCTACTGGTACATGAGCATCAGCAAGTCGTTCTGACGCTGAGCTCTTCCGGCCGCTCCACTTCCTCCCCTGGAGCGGCCGGCTCCTTCTATTTCGCGTGACGAGGTGTCCGCTGGTGATCAAGCTGTCTTCCGCCGCCCTGGGCCTCGGCCTGGCCATGGCCGCCGCTGCCGCCCATGCGGAGCCTCCCGCCGCCAAGAGTTGTCCGGAAGGCTTGCCGACTGAAACCAAATGCCTGGCCGGCCAGGACGTGAACGGCGCCTACTACTGGATCGCCATTCCAAAGGCCTGGAACGGAACGCTCGTCCTGCACACCCACGGCGGGCCGCGCCTGAAGAAGCCCAAGCCCGACGACGCGATCGAGGACCTGCAGCGCTTCGCCGTCACCGTCGCCGAGGGCTATGCCTGGGCCGGTTCGAACTATCGCCGCGAAGGCTACGGCGTGCGCTCGGCCGCCGAGGACAGCGATAATCTGCGCAAGCTGTTCTGGGACACTTACGGGCGGCCCAAACGCACGATCCTGCATGGCCAGTCCTGGGGCGGCAATGTCGCGGCGAAGACCGCCGAACTCTATGGCAAGGACGCCGACGGCAAGCTCGTCTACGACGGCGTCATCCTGACCAGCGGCGTGGTCTCGGGCGGCACGCGCGCCTACGACTTCCGCGCCGACCTGCGGGCTGTCTACCAGTACTATTGCGGCAACAACCCAGCGGCGGGCGAGACCCAGTATCCGCTGTGGCAGGGCCAGCCGGTCGGCTCGAAACTGACCAACAAGGAGCTGGACGAGCGGGTGAACGCCTGCACCGGCGTCGACCTGCCGGCTGGCCAGCGCACGGCGCAGCAGAAGCGCAACCTGGCCAACATCCTGGCCGTGACCAAGATACCCGAGCGCACCCTGGGCAGCCACCTGGGCTGGGCGACCTTCACCTTCGCCGACATGGTCAACAAGCGCCTGGACGGGAAGAACCCCTTCACGAATGTCGGCGTGGTCTACAAGGGCTCGGACAATGACAAGGCGCTCAACAAGGGCGTCGTGCGCTTCGCCGCCGATCCAGTGGGCGTGCGCAAGCTGGCAGACGACAGCGACCTGACGGGCAAGCTCCTGGTTCCGACCCTGACCATGCACGCTATCGACGACCCGACCGCCTTCGTCGAGCTGGAGCAGGTGCTGCATGACACTGTCGCCAAGGCCGGCAAGAGCGACCTGCTGGTCCAGTCGTTCACCGACGAGCACGAGCATTCCAAGCTGGCCACGCCCGAATACGCCGCGTTGCTACAGGCCATGACGGCGTGGATCGAGCACGGGACCAAGCCCAGCCCCGCAACCCTGGCCGCCGGCTGCGCACAGGCCGTGAAGACCTATGGCGAGGCCTGCCACTTCCAAGTCGACTACAAGGTTCCGGCGCTGTCGACCCGCAGTTATCCGCGCAAGAAGCCGGGCCTTTAGGCCCCGCTGTAGGTCGCGCGCAGGCGGATCTTGTCGATCTTGCCTGTCGCTGCCAGCGGGATCTCCGGCGCGCGCACGACGGCGTCGGGGATCCACCACGAGGCTACCTGGCCGCGCAGGCAACCCAGCAGCGCCTCGTCGGAAATCTCTTGGGCCTCGCGCAGCTGGACCAGCAGCAGGGGGCGCTCGCCCCACTTGGGGTCGATCCGGCCGATGACTGCCGCCAGGGCGACTTCCGGCAGGGCGCAGATGATGGCCTCGATCTCTGCGGGATTGATCCACTCGCCGCCCGACTTGATCAGATCCTTGGCGCGGGCGGTGATCTTCAGATTGCCCTGGCGGTCGATGAGCGCGAGATCGCCGGTGTCGAACCAGCCGTCGGCGTTGGTCGCCGAATGCTCCTGGCCGAAATAGCGCTCGATCACCGCCGCGCCGCGAACGTGCAGGCGGCCTTCGGTGTCGCGCTGCTCGGGCAACGGCTGGCCGTCCTCGTCGGCGACCATCAGGTCGACGCCCAGCTGCGGGCGGCCAGAAAGGCCGGCGTGGCGGACGGCGTCGCTCATCACGCCCGTCGTCCCGACAGGCGACAACTCGGTCATGCCCCAGCTGGTCTGGACCTTGACGCCCAGCTGGGTCTCCAGCCGCTCCATCAGCGCCGGCGGCATGGCTGCGCCGCCGACGGTGATCCGTTGTAGCGACGGCAGTTTCATCCCCGTCGCCTCAAGGTGATCGCAGAGGCCCAGCCACAGGGTCGGCACGCCCACGGCAACCGTGACGTCCTCGGCCGCGATCAACCGCGCCAGGCTGGCCCCGTCGGTGTGGCGGCCGGGCAGGACGAGCTTGGCGCCGGTGGCCGGGGCGGCGAACGGCAGGCCCCACGCGCTGGCGTGGAACATCGGCACCACCGGCAGCACGACGTCGGCGCCGCTCAGCGACAGCGCGTCGGCCTGCAGCAGGCGCAGGGTGTGCAGGAAGCTGGAACGATGGGTGTAGGTCACACCCTTGGGCAAGCCGGTCGAGCCTGAGGTGAAGCACAGGCCACTGGGCGCCGTCTCCGGGAAGTCTCCCCAGCAGGCGGTCGCGTCGGCCTGATCGATCAGCGGGTCCAGAGTCTCGATCCGCGGCGTGCCGATGGCGGTTTCGACCTCGCCGTCGATGACAAATACGCGCTCCAGGCCCGACGCCTCGCCCGCCATCTGCAGCGCGAGCGGCAGCAGGTCCGCGCTGACGATCAGGATCCTTGCGCCGGACTGGCCGATCATCCAGGCCAGCTGCGTGGCTGTCAGACGGGGGTTGAGCGTGTGGCAGACCGCACCCATGCCCATGATCGCGTACCAGACCTCGACATGGTGCTGGCTGTTCCAGGCCAGCGTGGCGACGCGCTGACCGACTGTGACGCCCATTCCGGCCAGCACGCTCGACACCTTCACCGATCGCTGGCGCAAGGCCGCATAGCCGATCCGCCGCGACGGGCCGCTCTCCAGAGCGGTGACGACCTCGACATCGCCGGCCCACTTGGCGGCGTGGTTCAAGATCCGGTCCAGGGTCAGCGGGAAGTCTTGCATGACGCCATCGATCATCGGCGGGTATCCAGGTCTCTAAGAGGCGAGGGCGCAGGCCCTCGGGCGGCGGCGGGCCGGGGCTCGCCGTCGTTGCGGTGTCGGAAAGTCCGCCGAACTCAGGTCAGGGACGCGTAGATCTGCGTCTTGAGCTCGCGGCGGATGGGGTAGATCCAGGAGGGGCTGAGCTGGGTCATGAACACCGCATGCAGCCGCTCGACCGGGTCGATGAAGAACGAGGTCGAGAACA
This sequence comes from Pseudomonadota bacterium, assembly GCA_023445955.1. Lineage (GTDB taxonomy): Bacteria > Pseudomonadota > Alphaproteobacteria > Caulobacterales > Caulobacteraceae > Caulobacter. The sequence goes on along the minus strand of JAEXJH010000171.1, from coordinate 13,315 downwards.
TCCCGCCCCAGTAGTATTCGCCGACCGAGCCGGGGATCATCGCCCGCGTGACGTCCTGGGTGATCGCAAAGCCCAGGCCAAAGCCCGCGCCGCCGTTCTGGGTCTCGCTGAACAGCGAGCGCGACAGGGTCGACAGGTCGGTCTTGCCGGGCAGGTGGTTCAGCGTCATCTGCTCCAGCGTCTTGCGACCGAGCAGGCGCACGCCGTCCAACGCGCCGCCATTGGCGCACATCTGGCAGAAGCGGTGATAGTCCAGCGCCGTCGACACAAGGCCGCCGCCGCCCGACAGCAGCTTGGGCTGCTTTAACCACGCGCTATCCTGCGCCCCATCCAGGATGGTGCGCGGCTTGCCTGGACCACCCCAGGCGAAGCAGTCGGTCAGGCGGTCGGCCTTGTCGGCCGGAACGACGAAGCTGGTGTCGTGCATCTTCAGCGGCGCGAAGATCTTTTCTTCGAAGAAGCGGTCCAGCGGCATGCCCGAAACCCGCTGGATCACCGCGCCCAGCACGTCGGTCGACACCGAATAGTTCCAGGCTTCGCCCGGCGAGAACTCCAGCGGCAGCTTGCCCAGGGCGGCCACGAAACCGTCCAGGTCGAGATTGCCGTGCCAGTCCTCGATCTTGCCCTTGCGATAGGCGGCGTCGATGTTGGTGCGGTTCTGGAAGCCGTAGGTCAGGCCCGAGGTGTGGCGCAGCAGGTCGAGCATGCGCATCGGCTCGGCGGTAGGCTTGGTCATGAACGGCGCATCGCCGCCGCCGCCGGCATGGACGCCGAGGTCCTTGAACTCCGGCAGCACGTGGGCCACCGGCGTGTCGACCGCGACCTTGCCTTCCTCGACCAGCATCATGAAGGCGACCGAGGTGACCGGCTTGGTCATGCTGGCGATGCGGAACAGAGACCCCTCATCGATCGCCTTGTCCGAGCCGGCGCGCGCCGCGCCCTGGCTGCTGAAGTGGACGATCTCGCCGTCGCGGCTGATCAGCAGCTGAGCGTGGGGCAGCTTGCCGGTGTCGAGATACTGTTCCCTGATGAACGTATCGATGCGGTTCAGCCGCGCGCCGTCGAAGCCGTGCTTTTCGGGTGATCTCATCAGCTCGCCCCTCCCAGGTTCTTGAAGCCTGCCTCGCCGGGCGGCCTTTGATCATGATCCTATGAGCGGCTCGGATGGGCCACAAGATGTTTGTCGCCCAAGATAACAAATATTGTTGTACAATTTTCTGCCGCGGGGAGGCGGGCATGATGATCGAACTCTATCACTGCCATGACGCGCGTTCGTTCCGGGTGCTTTGGACGCTGGAGGAGATGGGGCTGGCCTATAATCTCCACCTATTGCCGTTCCCGCCGCGCTTCCTGGCGCCGGAGTACCTGGCGGAGAACCCGCTGGGCACCATCCCGCTGCTGGTCGACGGCGAGACGCGGATGACCGAGTCGGCCGCTATCCCGCAGTACTTGGCCACGCGTCATGGCCCGACGCCCTTGGCGGTCGGCGTCGACGAGCCGGACTATGGCCTATGGCTGGACTGGATGCATCGCGGTGAAGCAACCCTGACGTTCCCGCAGACGATCGTGCTGCGCTACACCCAGCTGGAGCCCGAGGAGCGCCGGCTGAAGCAGGCGGCCGACGATTACGCCCAGTGGTTCCTGTCGCGCCTGCGCCACGTGACCCGCGCCTTGGGCGATCGGGAATGGCTGTGCGCCGGACGGTTCACGACGGCCGACATCTCCGTCGGCTACGCTCTGCTGCTGGCCCGCACCCTGGGCCTGGACCACAAGTTCAGTCCGGAAGTCGCCGCCTATTGGGAGCGGCTTTCCGCGCGGCCCGCTTTCCTGGCCGCCAAGGCGGCGCAGGAAGCCAAGGCGGCTTAAGCCAGGGCCTTCGACAGGCGCAGCCACAGCTGTTGGTCGAAGTCCTTGTCGGCCACGGCCTGGCCCATGCGGACCACGACCAGCTTGCGGCTGGGGACGACATAGAGGCGGCGATCCAGCGCGCCCAAGGCCGCGACCGTGTCGGCGGGCGCAGCCGGGATCAGCGGACCCGGCGTGGCGCGGCCGCCCGCGCGGACCGTCTCGGTTCCGCCGTTCAGCCACCACAACCGGCCATAGGCCGAGTTGGTCGCCGAGCGGACGAACATGGCCTTGAGGTTGGTCTCGGAGACGATGCGCTTGCCGTCGGCCGCCTTGCCGCCGTCCAGCACGATCTGGCCGAACTTGGCGACGTCGCGCGGGCAGGTGACCAGGCCCGTGGCGTTGCCGACGCTGGCGAAGGCCGCCGGACGCTGGCGCCAGGCGGTGTTGCTCATGCCCGCCGGGACGGTCAGCCAGTCGCGGGTGATCGTGTCCAGCGGCAGCTTGGCGGCGGTGGCCACGACCAGCTTGTTCACCGCATAGACCGGCGTGTTGTAGAAGAACTGCGTCCCGGCCGGCGCGACGAAGGCGAACTTCTCATCCAGGCCCGAGGCCATGTTCAGGATGTGGATGATGCGGATCGCCGCTTCCTGTTCGGCCGAGGCCTTAGACCAGCCCGTTCCGACGTATGCCGAGACGGGCTTGTCCACATCGATCAAGCCCTTGTCGATGGCGATGGCCACCAGCATCGAGACGAAGCTCTTCTGCTGCGAAGCGACGTCCTCCAGCAGCGCGCCGTCGGCCGTCTTGCCGTAGGTGAAGCTGGACTGGAACTGAGCGGCGTCGGCCGGAAGCGGCCAGTTCTTCTCGACGAGGGTCTTGCCGTCCTGGACGACGAGAAAGCCGGTGGTGTTCTGGTTGCCGACATAGTCGAGGACCGGCTGCAGGTCCTTGGCCGTCGCAGCGAACGCGGGCGAGGCTGCAAGAAGGCCTGCGCCGGCCAGGATGGTCCGACGTGAAATCTCGAACGGCATCGGCCGCCTCCCTATGAATGTCCGGCCCTTATGTCGGGCCGTGTCTGAACTCAGGCTGAAGCCTTGCGCGAGCGCGCCGGCTTGACCTCGTCGGTCGGCAGCAGCCCGTAGCCACGCGAGATCATCAGGCGCATGGCTTCGTTCTGCATGTAGTAGAGGATGTTGCGCGCGCCCTCGGAGGCGACCGCGGCGTTGCGCGAGGCCAGGCCTTCGCGAACCACCCGCCAGTGGTCGAACGGACCGCCGGGGCTCTCGGTCAGGCTGACATACGAATAGTGCCAGCGCGTCTTGCGGCGCACGGACTCGATCATCTTCTGGGCGTCGGCGCTGGCCGTGCTGGAGAGGCGGCTGAAGATCGTCTCTGACTGGTGGATCAGATCCTCGGCCGCAGCGCCGCTCTGGGCGGCGGCCAGCAGGACATCGATCAGCTTCAGCGTTTCGGCCATCTGCTTGGGCGTGGCGCGGATGCAGGCGAAGCGCGCAGCCAAGCCATAGAGCGCGGCGCGCGTCTCATAGAGGTCGAACACCTCCTGCACGGTCGTGGCGGCCACATAGGCCCCGCGGTTTTCCTCGATCACCACCAGGCCGTCGTCGGCCAGAGTGCGCAGCGCCTTGCGGGCGATGGTGCGGCCGACGCCGAACTCGTTGCACAGCCGCGCCTCGCGCAACCACTCGCCCGGCGACAGCAGCCCGTCCTGAATCTGGCGGCGCAGCGCCTGCACGAGCGGGTCCGTGCTCGACGGCGACGCGATGATGTCCGGCATGACCAGGGTGAGCCTCAGAGGTTGTGTGTCCTGCATGGCCATCTTGGCGTTGGAATCGGGAACGAGGAAGCGGAAACCGCGCTCGATTGTGGCGAGATGAAACCTATTTTGCCCGATCATCAAGAACAAATTGTTGAACAATATTGTTGACAGGTTCTGACGCCGCGTGTGTCCTCAGGGTCAACGGCGCGCAAAGACAGCGCCGAGGGAGGGATCATGCGACACCTGTTCATGTCCGCTGCGGCGGTCGCACTTGCCGTGTCCGCCACGCCAGCGCTGGCTCAGACTCAAACCAGGACCGACGGCGTCCAGGCCATCGAGGAAGTCGTGGTCACCGCCCAGCGCAAGGAAGAGACCCTGCGCGAAGTGCCAGCGACGATCTCGGCGGTCACCGCCGCCCAGCTGGAGGCCATGGGGCCGGTGACGGGCGTCGGCGACCTGCTGCGCACCATGCCGGGCGTGCGGTTCAACGATCTGCAGAGCAATAACCTCAGCGAAATCTCGATCCGCGGCTCGGGCACCCAGCGCGCGACCGGCGCGGACTCGGGCGTGGGCCTGTTCGTCAACGGCGCCTATGTCGGCTCCAGCACGCTAGGCGGCCGCAACTTCCGCCACATGGACTTCTTCGACCTGGAACGGGTCGAAGTGCTGGAAGGGCCGCAGGGCGCGCTCTACGGCCGCAACTCCGAATACGGCGTCGTCAACATCGTCTCGGCCAAGCCGAAGTTCAACGACAGCGGCTATGTCAGCGCCGCCTATACCGACAAGCTGTCCCAGACCAAGCTGACCGCCGTGGTCAACCAGGCGCTCACCGACACCGTGGCTGTGCGCCTGGGGACCCAGGTGATCGGGCAGGGCAAGGGCTTCTACTTCAATCCCAACAGCAACAAGTACTACGACCACACCGACGGCTGGATCGCCCGCGGCCAGGTCCGTTACAGCAAAGGCCCGCTGGATATCGACTTCCTGGTCGACGCGCAGGACCTGAACCTGCCGACCTTCCTGAACACCTATGTCGCGCCGCCGGGCGCCAACGCCGCGCTGCCGCTGGGCTTCACCCAGGATCGCTTCGTCATCCCGCACGACGGCAAGGACGGCGTCCACCAGCAGGCTCAGCGGGCCATGATCCTGGCCGACTACGACCTGGGTTTCGGCAAGCTGACCTCGACGACCATGGCCAGCCACTGGATCTCGCGCCAGGACTATGCGGCCGGCGTGGACTTCGCCACCGAGGCGGCGCTGCAGAAGCAGGGCCAGCTGGGCCTCTATCCGTTCGGCCAGACCTCGACCGTGGCCAAGGACCGGACCTTCTACCAGGACTTCCACCTGGCCGGGCAGGCGCTGAACGGTGGCCTGGACTGGCTGGCTGGCGCTGACTTCCTGATCCAGCACGACCTGAACGGCACGGACTCGGCGACCACGCCCTGCACGTTCCGCCTGGGCGCGGGCATCTGCGCCGGCACGCCCAGCGCGCCGCTGTGCTACCTGCCGCTGCCGACCTCGACGGCGTGCCCGGCCACGTTCCCGGCCGCCTTCGGCACCTCGGCGCGCGCGCCGCTGCGCAACGAGTCGAAGTCGGCCTATGGCCTGGTCCGCTATCACACCGGCGCCTTCACCCTGGCCGGCGAGCTGCGTTACTCGTACGACAAGAAGAAAGCCGCCCAGGAGACGGTGCTGCTCTACACCAGCACCGCGGCCTCGCCGCGCGCGGCCTACGCGTTCAACGCCAACCGGCTGAACTACACGGTCACGGCAAGCTACAAGATCCCAGGGCCGATGCAGTCGCTGGTCTACGCCAAGGTCGGCACCGGCTATCGCGCCGGCGGCGTCAACGCCCGCACCTCGTCGCCGTTCGCGCCGAACCCGTTCCGCTCGACCTACGACAACGAGGACACCACCAGCTACGAGGCCGGCTTCAAGGGCAATCTGGCGCGCAACATCTATCTGCGCCTGACCGCCTACAAGTCCGAGACCAAGGACGCGATCACCTCGATCACCGACGGCTGCACCGTACTGAATGCCTGTCTGAAGGCGGGCACGATCTTCAACATCAACGGCGGCACGGTGCACGCGCGCGGCCTGTCGGCGGCGATCGACGGTCGCTTCCAGGTCGCCGGCGGCCTGCTGTCGGTGAGCGTCAACGGCGCCCGTCAGCGCGCCCGCTATGTCGAGACCCCGGCCAACTATGCCGGCCTGCCGGTCGTCGGCTCGTCGGTCGCGCAGATCCCGAAATGGACGGCCTCGACCACGCTCGACTACCGCCATCGGATCACCGAGAACGTCACCGGCTTTGGCAACATCTCCTACCAGGGCCAGTCGGGCGGCGTGCAGGACACGGTGACCACGGCCACTCCGGCGATCTATCTGAAGGACGTCGACCTGATGAGCCTGCGGGCCGGGGTCGACATCAAGCGGATCCAGTTCGCCGTGTTCGTCCAGAACCTGACGAACAAGGAGATCGCCTTGCTGCAGTTCACCAGCAACAATGCGCCCCTGGCCAATCGCTACAACGCGCCGCGCACCGTCGGGGCGAACATCATCTACCGCTGGTAGGAACGGAGGACGGCATGGGCGCGTCGCGTCGGGATCTTCTGGTGGGCGCCATGGGCGTCGGCGCTCTGGCGGCCGGCGCGCCTCAAGCGGCTCGGGCGGCCGTCGGCGAACCCGACGCCGTCTGGCTGCAGGGCGTGCTGGAACGCTTCGCCGGCCTCGGGATCAAGGCGTCTGGCGGCGCTGGTGACACGGCCAGCGGCGAATGGCTGGAAAAGGACCTGATGGCGCTGGGCTACCGCTGCGAGCGACAGGCCTTCGACGTCCCGTACGCGGAGGTCCGCCAGGCGACCCTCGTGGCCGGCGCCCACAAGGCCGCCGTCTTCCCGCAGGCGAACGTCAAGACCACTGGGGCAGGGGGGCTGACCGCCCCTCTGAAGCCGGCCGCCATGCCGGGCGGGCTGGACGGCGCCATAGCCCTCGTGGTGCTGCCGTTCAGCCGCTGGGTCAGCATGGCTCAGCCAGCGATCGGCGCGGTTCTGAAGGACGCGTTTGATCGCGGCGCGGCGGCGGCTGTGGTCGTGACCACCGGCCCGACCGGCGAGGTCATCGGCCTGAATGTCAGCCCGTCCGAGCCCGGCTTCCAGAAACCGGTCGTCCTGCTGGCGCCCAAGGACGCTGCGCCTTTCGTCGCCGCCGCCAAGGCTGGCGCGACCGTGACATTGATGGTCGACGCCGAGGTCGGCCGCAGGCCCGCCTACAACCTGATCGCCCGCCTGGATCGCGGCGCGGCCAAGACCCTGATCGTCACCACGCCGCGCTCGGGCTGGTTCACCTGCGCCGCTGAGCGTGGGGCTGGGCTTGCCGTCTGGCTGTCCCTGGCCCACGGCCTGGCGGCGGCCAAGCACAAGGCCAATCTGGAGTTCGTCGCCACCAGCGGCCACGAGTACATCTATCTGGGCGGCGAGCAGTATCTGGAGCACCACGCGCCCAAGCCGGCCGTGACCCACGCCTGGGTTCATATCGGCGCCAGCGCGGCGGCCCGCGACTGGCACGAGCTAGCCACCCTGCGCCCGCTACCCAGCGCTGACTCTCAACGGATCCTGACCGCGACGCCCGACTTGCTGGATCGGACCCGCAAGGCCTTCCACGGCATCAGCGGCCTGGAGGCCACCTATGAGGCCAACAAGGCCAACGCCGGCGGCGAGCTCGTCAATGTGATCGAGGCCGGTTACGCCTCGGCCATCGGGCTCTATGGCGGTCACCGCTTCTTCCACACGCCGGGGGACGACATGCGCTGCGTATCGGGCGAACTGGTGGCGCCGGTGGCCAAGGCCTTCCGCGCGGCGATCGACGCCACGTTCTAGGCGCGAAACTTCACGTCCGTTTTTTTGATCCACGGCGCGCAAGCGCGAGGGGGAACCATGGCCCGTGCGCGGTCGTCTTCAGGCGCGTCCATCATCAAGACCGCCGTCACGGCCTCGGCCGGGGCGGCGATCGAGTGGTACGACTTCTTCATCTACGGCACGGCGGCGGCGCTGGTCTTTCCCAAGCTGTTCTTCCCGCCAGACTTGCCGCCGCTGGTCGCCCAGATCGCGGCGTTCAGCACCTTCGCGGTCGGCTTCCTGGCGCGGCCGATCGGTGGGCTGCTGTTCGGCCACTTCGGCGATCTTTATGGCCGAAAGCGTGTGTTGGCCGTGGCGTTGCTGGTGATGGGCGCGGCGACGACCTGCGTGGGTCTGCTGCCGACCTATGGCGCAATCGGCGTGTTCGCGCCTCTCCTGCTGGTGGCTTTGCGCTTCATTCAGGGCCTGGCCGTCGGCGGCCAGTGGGGCGGGGCGGCGCTGCTCGCCATCGAGAGCGCACCGGAGGGCAAGCGCGGCTTCTATGGCAGCTTCGTGCAGATCGGCGTGCCGCTGGGCGTTGTGCTGGCCAACCTCGTCTTCCTCGTCGTGGGCAGGACCGTATCGCCGGAACTCTTCCAGGCCTGGGGCTGGCGGATCCCGTTTCTGCTCAGCGTGGCGTTGGTCCTGATCGGGATCTATGTGCATTGGGCGTTGGAGGAGCCGGAAGTGTTCGAAGCCGCCAAGGCCGAACAGCCCGTGGCCAAGGCCTCGCCGCTGGGCCGCATCCTGCGTGAGCACAAGGCCGACGTCCTGCTGGCCGGCGGCGCGTTCATCGCCAACAACACCTGCTTCTACATCGCCATCACCTATGCCGTGGCCTACGGCGCGACGGTGGTCGGAACAGCCAAGGAAACCATGCTGGAGGCGGTGACGATCGCCAGCCTGGCGATGATTCCAGCCTTGATCGCCTGCGGTGCAGCCTCTGACCGTCTGGGCCGGCGCGGCCTGTTCATGCTGGGCGCGGTGCTGTGCGGGGTCTGGGGCTTTGCGATGTTCCCGCTGATCGACACGGGCGCCGTGCTGCCGATCACCCTGGCCATCGGGGTTGCCCTGGTGCTGATCAGCCTGATGTACGGCCCGCAGGCGGCGCTGTTCGCCGAGCTGTTCCCGGTCGAAATCCGCTACTCCGGAGCCTCGCTCGGCTATCAGATCGGCACGGTCTTCGGCGGCGGCTTCGCGCCGATCATCGCCACGGCGCTGTTCGCAAAGTTCCACAACAGCCTGGCGATCGCGACCTACTTGGCGGCGGCATGCCTGATCTCTCTGGTTTGCACGGCCTTGCTGGCAAGACGTCGTTTCCCTTGACCGCGGCGCGTCGCGCGCTAGAGCCGGGGGCAAGCTTCACCGGAGTCGGCGCATGATCGATTTTCCCGACGACATCTTCACCGAACCGTCGGACGTCGATCCGGATGCGCTGGCCAATCTGGGTCCGCTGCGCCGGCTGGCCGGCGTCTGGGAAGGCCTTAAGGGCGTCGACCTGAACCCGAAGGCTGAAGGGCCCGAGCGCCGCGACTTTCTCGAGCGCATCGAGATGCAGCCGGTCGATCCGCAGGCCAACGGTCCGCAGCTGTTCTATGGCCTGCGCTATCACGTCCACATCGTCGCCTCCGACGAGGAGACGACCTTCCACGATCAGGTCGGCTACTGGCTGTACGAGCCGGCGACAGGCCTGATCCTGCAGACCCTGGCCCTCCCGCGCGGCCAGACGGCGCTGGCGGCCGGCAAGGCGACCGATGACGGCTCGGGCCTCGTCGTCCGCGCCGAGCGCGGCAGCCCCAGCTACGGCATCTGCTCGACCGACTTCCTGGAGTGGGCGTTCCGAACCGACTCCTACGAACTGGACGTCCAGTTCGAGGCTGACGGGCGCTGGTCCTACACCTCCACCACCATGCTGCAGGTCCGTGGCCGCGCGGCGCCGTTCCGTCACATCGACCGCAACACCCTGGCCAAGGTCGCCGAGCCCCGGCCCAACCCGCTGATGCGGATCACCACCGGCGAAGCGACCCGCAGCCAGGCGCACGGCTTCATCAATATCGGCGCGCCGGTCAGCGACGAATAGAGGCGACGATCGCCTGGGCGACGGCGGCGGCCTGGCCCCGAATATCCGGCACGGCAGTGATCTCCCAGTGCGCGCCGCGCGTCGCCGGACCAACCGCGAACAGGGTGGGCGAGGCCGCGCCGGAGACGTCGCGCAGGCGGTTGGCCTCGTCGATGTCGAAGCCCAGCCGCAGGGCGTCGGGACGAGCCAGGCCGCGCCGCGTCAGGTCCTGGATCAGCGGATCTGTGGAGCCCAGCACGTCGCTGGTCGGCCCCGTGCAGTTGATGACGGCGACGGCGCGAGCGACGTAGGTTTCGCGTTCACCTCGGCCGCGCCACTTGCACAGCGCCAGCCCGTCGGGCTTCGGGGTCAGCTCGCGAATCTTGCCGGCGGCTATGGTCAGCTGGCCGGTGGCGCGCAGGGCGGCGATGCGGCGGGCGACCTGCGGAGCCAGGCGGTGGCGGTGGATCTCCCAGAACGGCCGGGCGTGGCGCAGAAAGGCCTGCTTCTCGGCGATCGACCAGTGACGCCACAGCGGCTGGGTGGCCGGTCGCATGGCGTCGATGGCCGTGCGCCACCCGTGCTCTGCGGCCACCTCTTCCGCCCACGAGACGGCGCCCAGCGGCGACAGGTCTGCGGGCGGCGGGGGCAGGGGCGGGGCCGGCGGCGCGCCGTCGTGCTCCAGCGGCGCCAGGCCGCGCCGTGAGAGCGCCAGGATCGGCCGGCCGCGCTGGGCGTCGTCCAGGGACAGGGCGACGTCGACCATGGTCAGGCCCGTACCGATCAGCAGCATGGGGCCTGGCGGCAGCTCGGCGGCGTTCCAGCGCCAGGGATCGGCGACATAGGCCGGCGTGGCGGCAAAGGCCTCAGTGATGCCTGGAGGGCGTGCAGGGGGCGGATTGCCCAAGGCCAGGGCGACGGCGTGGACATCGACGGTCCGGCCCATGGCGCAGCGCAGCCGCCAGCCGTCGCCGCCAGGTTCCAGTCCGACCACGGCGTCCGGATTGACCACCAGGCGACCGGCGCCGGCCGCGCCCTCGGCGATCTCCGACACCTGGCTCTGCAGATAGCGGCCGTAGTCGGCGCGGGTGGCGAAGTCGGCGGCTCCCAGGCCTAAGCCCTCGCTGGCCAGCCAATCGACGAAATGGCCGGGGCGATCGGGCCAGGCGCTCATATTGCCGGCGCGGACGTTCAGGCGGTGATGGGGATTGTGGGTTGCATAGGCCGCGCCCAGCCCGACGGGCACGCGCCGCTCGAACAGGATGACCTTGGCGTCGGGAGACTGGCGCAGCAGGTTCAGCGCCGTCATCACGCCGCTGAATCCCGCGCCGATGACCGCGATCACGGGCGTTTGCGGTCGAGGCATGCACGAAACTCTACGCGGTTGATGGACTTTTGTCGGCCATGGCGCGGAGTCTGGCAAGAGGGGTGCGAAAGCGTTCAAGACGGCCGCGCGGGGCTCTATCAGCTTGGGTATATGTGCAACACCGTCGACAAACTGGTCGAACAACGTCATCTGAAAGCATGATTACTGCGTTCAAGGTTAACTAGGGACGCCGGAATTCGCCTTTGCCGCTCGACATAGACGATATCAACCGACTGCTTTTCCAGACCGAACAGGCCCGAAGACTGCTCGTTGGCGACCGCCTGGGTCGCCACGGGATCATCTTCGGCCAGTGGTTGGTGCTGGATGCGCTCTATAAGGAGGGGCTGTCGTCGATGACGGCCCTGGCGGGGATCATCGGTGCGGACCGCACAACCCTGACCCGCACGATCGACGGCCTGGTGGTGGCCGGCTATGTCGATCGCCGCACGCCGGCCGAGGATCGTCGGCTGGTCGTGGTGGATCTCACACCCGAAGGCCGCGATCTGGCCGAGGCGGTCCTGGCCGATTTGGCGCCGACCCATGCGGCGGCCTTCGCAGGCTTCTCGCGCCAGGATCTGGACCTATTGTCCGTCCTTCTTGCGCGGTCGCTGGCGCAGGTAAAGCTGGCCGCCGCTGAAGGTCCAAGGCCCGAGGCGCTTCCCCGGCTTGAGCGGAGCGGGAAGCGGGCCCGAGAGGCGAATGCCCGGCCGCGCCTGCGTTCTTAGCTCGACCTCGGCCAGCACGTCGCCGGCTTCGTCCATGATCACCATCAGCCATGGGCCGGGCTTGTCGAAGGCTTCGGGATAATCGCGAACCAGGGCCGATCCTAGCCGCCAGGCCTCGCGTCTGGCTTCCTCGAGGTTGCGCAACAGGACGCCTTCCGGATCGGGGAAGTGCTCGGGCGCTATCACCTCGAAGCGGAACCTGCGCATTGCCACCCTGCGGCGACGTTTCGTCGATAACTGAGAACGCGCCCCGGTCAAAAAGGCGCCGCATTTCGGCAAGGAAAAGTTGAAAAACTTGAGCGACTTCGCTTAGCGGGCGATTAACCTAAACCACGCCGTGTCTTTGCGCCGCTTCAAGCTCGGCCGCCAAGGTCGCGATGAGGTCGGCGGCGGGGAGGGCGCGCGCCAGCGGCGCGCCTTGGCCGGCCCACTGAGCGCCGAACCCGCCTTCGCCTTGCGTCCGGGCCGCAGCCGCCAGGGCTTTGCCGGCGTCATAGGCGATCGGGTAGTCGGGCGGCGCGAGGCTTTTCAGCTCGGCGTCTTTCAAGGCTGTGAAGCGGTTGGGCAGCGAGCGGGCCAGCCGGCCGGAGAGCAGCGCCGTCATCTCGGTGGCCGCAGCGCCCGGACCCAGCAGGGCCACGCGGTGATGCTGGTCGGCGCTGGACTCCGGCGTGGCGATGAAGGCTGTCCCTATCTGGGCGGCGACGGCGCCCAGGTCGAGGGCGGCGGCGATCCCGGCGCCGTCCATGATCCCTCCGGCGGCGATGACCGGAATGGAGAGGTCGCGGACCAGCATGCGGGTCAAGGCCAGGGTCCCCAGTTGCGGATCGGGCGCGGCCGGGTCGAAGACGCCGCGATGGCCGCCCGCTTCCCAGCCCTGGGCGACGACCGCGTCGACGCCGGCGTGCTGCACGGCGCGAGCCTCATCGGGATTGGTCGCGGAGGCCAGCAGCACGATGCCCGCCGCCTTCAACCGTTGGATGGCGGACGCAGGTGGCAAGCCGAAGTGGAAGCTGACCACGGCGGGCCGCGCCGCCAGCAAGGTCTCCAGCATCGCCGCGTCGACGTTGAAGCTGGTGTAGATCTCGCTCAGCGCCGTCGGCGGCTCCGCGCCATAGGCTGAGAAGACCGGGCGCAGGGCCTCGATCCAGGCGCGCTCCCGGACGGGGTCGGCCTTCGCCGGCTGGTGGGTGAAGACATTGACGTTGAACGGCCCGTCGGTCAGCGCTTTCGTCGCCGCGATCATCTCACCGGCCTTGGCGGCGTCGACCGCACCGACGCTGATGGAGCCCAGCGCTCCTGCGTTCGTCACCGCCGCAGCCAGAGCGGGTGTGGACGTACCCGCCATGGGGGCTTGGATGATCGGAAGTTGCATACCGATCCGTCGCAGGATGTTAGACATGTCGGACAGTCCTGTGAGCTCAACTTGGCGGCCTTACTACCGCCGATCGCGTCCCGACCGAAGACCTTCGCGGAACGGAAAAGGAGCCCTTGAATGGTGCTCGCCAACAGACTGACCTGCCGGCTCGGCATTGCGTACCCGATCCTGGTCCTGGGCGTCGATGGCGCACAAGCCGCGGCGGTCGCCGTCGCGGGCGGCCTTGGCCTCGTCGTCGAGCGTCCGGCGCCGTCGGCGCTCTGGAACGT